>JANNFQ010000457.1:0-3623 GCA_031380045.1 Acidimicrobiaceae bacterium | reverse complement strand
ATGTCGTCGATCGTTGACATTGACCTGATGTCTGCGTACGCTGACATCATGATTGTTCGTACCGCACGTGACCTCGGCGCCGCAGCTCGCGACGCGCGACTCCGGCAAGGCTGGACACAGGCCGAGCTGGCCGACCGCATCGATGTGAGCCGGCAATGGGTCATCTCGTTCGAGCGGGGCAAGGCGTCCGCAGAGCTCGGGACCGCGCTCCGGGCCGTCGCGGCACTCGGAATGGTCGCCAACCTCGTCGATGCACCGACCCGGGACACAGGGATCGATCTCGATCGACTGCTTGGTGACCAGTCGTGACCAACCTGGCCGTACACATGGGTGGGCAACTCGTCGGCACGCTTGACGCCGCCGACCGACGCAGTCTCCGGCTGACGTACGACCCCGACTACGCCGCCGGACCGGCATCGACGCCACTGTCGGTGTCGATGCCGTTGCGCGTCTCGCCGTACCTGCACGCAACCATCCACCCGTACCTCTCGGGTCTGTTGCCAGACAACGACCGAGTACTCGAACGGTGGGCGCGTGAGTTCGGCTGCTCGCCGACCGATGTCGCCGGACTCCTTCGGGGTGTCGGCGGCGATGTCGCCGGAGCTGCTCAGTACGTCGCACCGGACGCAACACCCGAGGAGTCACCGCCGGGCGACGTCGAGTGGCTGAGCGACGACGACGTCGCTCAGTTCCTCCGCGACCTGCGACGCGATACAACGATGTGGCGCCCGCACCCAGAGGGCCGATGGAGCCTCGCGGGTGCCCAAGCGAAGATCGCTCTCCTCTACGACCAGTCAGCTGACAGATGGGGGATTCCTTCGGGTGCAACGCCGACCACTCACATCGTGAAGCCGGCGATCGGCGGGCTCGATGACTTCGACATCAACGAACATCTCTGCCTCACTGCCGCTCGACGCTCGGGCTTGATCGCTGCGACGACGTCGATCCGTACGTTCGGAGCAGAGCGGGCGCTTGTGGTCGAACGCTATGACCGGATCATCGACGACTCCGGTGCAGTCGTCCGGGTCCATCAGGAAGACCTGTGTCAGGCGCTCAGCGTCCACCCCGACCGAAAGTACGAAATCGACGGGGGCCCAGGCGCCGAACGGCTCGGCCGGCTCATCCGCGAGGTCGCCGGAAACCGCGATGTGGCCCGGTTCTTCGACGCCCTCGTCTACAACTGGCTCGTGCTGGCCACAGACGGTCACGCCAAGAACTACTCGCTGTTGCTGAGTGGTCATCAGGTGCGCCTCGCTCCGCTCTACGACGTCGCCTCCGCGCTTCCGCATCTCGAGCACCCCCGCAAGGTGCGGATGGCACAGAAGATCGGCGGCGAGTACCGCCCTTCCTTCATTCAACGCCGACACTGGGAACGAATGGCCCGTTCAGTGGGCCTCGGATCCGACGAGGCACACGCACGTATCACGGTGCTCGCCGAGCGCCTGCCCGACGCCCTTGCGGATGCCGCGAGCGAGTCTCACCTCACCGTCGACGAACAGCGCATCGCCGACACCATCCGCGACCAGATCTCCAGTTGGGCAGCCGCGCGTGTCGACGAGCTCAAGTAGACCGGCCGTCCGGGCCAGTGTGAACGAAGTGGTCTGACGACGAACGGCGACCCGCCTCGACTCTGGAACCGGGCAAGAGAGTCTGCTCCGATTCCGTCCCTGGTGAACGACAGCAGACGGGCGGTGTTCGACCTTGTTCCACTTCGAGCTGCCGAGCCGGTCGGACGGGCCGTGATGGTCAGCCCGGTCTCTCGGCGACCCGTCAGCTGCGGCTGCGGTAGGTGGCGCCGGCCGAGGTGGCGTCCTTGTTCAGACGCTTCGACAGGTGCAGGCCCTCGAGGACGAACTCGACAGCAGCGGCCACGGCCGACGGTGACTCGTCGCCATTGGTGAGCGACAGGACCGCGGCCCGCAGCGCGGGGATCTGCTCGACCAGATGTGCCTCGTCGACCGACGAGATGTCTTCGCCGGTGTGAGCGACGATGCCTTCTTCGAACGCAGCGATGACATCGCGGACCTGATCGGGCGTGACGCGTTCTTTGTAGACGGTCAGCACTGCGCCCTTCACCAGGTTCTCGAGGATGATGCCGTCACGACCCTCTTCCAACGACTCGATCTCGATCTTGCCGCTGGACGAAGCCGCCAGCGCGTCCAGGTCGCAGACCCGGGGCACGACCGAACGCTCGCCCACGCGCAGCCCTCGACGCAGCGCGTTGGCACCCAGCACCTCGAGGTTGCTGACCGACAGGCGCACACTGACGCCGCTGCGCTGATTGACCTGATTGCTGGACCGGGCCATCTGGCTGAACGTGGCGATGACTCGCTCGAGATAGTCGGGCACGTTGACCTGAACATCGCCGACCGAAGCGGGACGCGCCTCTTGGCGCATGATCGCGACTTCGGTATCGGTATCGAGCGGGTAATGCGTGCGGATCTGGCTACCGAAGCGGTCCTTCAACGGCGTGATGATGCGGCCGCGGTTGGTGTAGTCCTCGGGGTTGGCACTGGCCACCAACATGATGTCCAGCGGCAGGCGAATCTTGTAGCCGCGCACCTGCACGTCGCGTTCTTCGAGCACGTTCAACAGACCCACCTGGATGCGCTCGGCGAGGTCGGGAATCTCGTTGATCGCGAAGATGCCACGGTTGGTTCGCGGCACCAACCCGTAGTGCAGCGTGAGCTCGTCACTGAGATACCGACCCTCGGCGACCTTGATGGGATCGACCTCGCCGATCAGGTCGGCGATGGACGTGTCGGGCGTGGCCAACTTCTCGCCGAAACGATCGTCGCGATGAACCCACGAGATGTGCGTCTGGTCGCCCAGTTCTTCGATCAGCGTGCGCGAGTGGCGGCTGACCGGCGCGTACGGATCGTCGTTGATCTCGCTACCCGCGACGATGGGCATCCACTCGTCGAGGAGGCGCGTCAGCGAGCGGATCATGCGCGTCTTGGCCTGCCCCCGCTCGCCCAGGAAGATCACGTCGTGGCCGGCCAGCAAGGCGTTCTCGAGTTGCGGCATGACGCTGTGCTCGTAGCCCATGACGCCGTCGAACAGGGGCTGGCCGGCGGCGATCAGAGCGACTGCGTTGCGCCGGATCTCTTCTTTCACCGGTATCGAAGTCCAACCAGAGGACCGCAGCTCAGCGATCGTGCTGGGTCGGGATGAGGCGGGAGTCGTCATGAATCGACCATACCGCGGCAGGGCGCCATGTGCAGTGGCGTGGCCTCGGCGGCGACGCGAGCCACACGGCCACGGGCGAAGGACGACGGGTACGCTGCCGCACATGGACCTCAGCGGCGCGTGGCGGGCATGCGCCGCCGACGACGAACTGCGCCGAACCGGTATCGGGCTGGACATCGACGACACTGCGTGGCCCGAGGTGAAGGTGCCCGGTCATTGGCGGTCGACAGCGTCATTCGCCGACAGCGACGGACCGCTGCTGTACCGACGGGCGTTCCATCTCGACCCGCCAGGCGATCACCAACGGGCATTCGTCACCCTCGAGGGGATCTTCTTCCAAGCCGATGTCTGGCTGGACGGCGCGTACCTGGGCGATCCCGAGGGTTACTTCTTCCCACATCGCTTCGACATCACCAGCCTGGCGCGCCTGTCGG
>JANNFQ010000438.1:0-2061 GCA_031380045.1 Acidimicrobiaceae bacterium | reverse complement strand
ACGGGGATGCCGGCGGCGACGAGCAGGCTGGCGTGGGTGTGGCGCAAGTCGTGGAACCGGATGTGAGGTAGGCCCGAACGGGCGACGATCCTGGCGAACGGCTGACTGATCGATTCGGGGTGCACGGGTTCGCCGCCGGTGTTGGTGAACATCGGGTCGCGCGTTCCGATGTGGTGCCCGTCGTTGCGTTGGCGATCGCGCCAGCTTTCGAGAACTTGTTCGGTGTTGGTGTCGAGTTCGAGGCAGCGTCGGCTGGTGCGTGTCTTGGTGGCGAACTCGGTGGACCGCGTGCGGCTGATCGACAACTGGTGCATGCTGGCGTTCCAGTCGCCCCATCGCAACCCGGCGATCTCGCCGCGACACATTCCGGTGGTCGCGGTGAGATGCAACGCCGGTACAGGCGATGCCCGCCGGCGGTGTTCAGAAAGGTGGCGAGCTCGCTGGCGGCCCACGTTTCCGGGCCCCGGCGCGGGCGTGCGGTCGCGGTCGCTGGGTGCGAAGCGCCACGTTCTTGCGGGTGAGTCCTTGCTCGGTGGTTTGGGTGAGCGCGCTTCCCACGATGAGATGAACTTCGTGGACGGTCTTGGCGGCGAGCCCGTCACCGTGTTGGCCGCCGGTTGCGGTGAGCGCGGTGTAGAAGTCGTTGAGGTGTTCGGTGCGGATCGACCTGAGCGCGTACTGTCCGACGGTCGGGGCGATGTATCGCTCGATCATCCACCTGTACCGGTTAGGCGGTGGTGGCGCGGACTCGACGTTGCCGCTCGGGCAGCCACGTGTTGGTCAAGTCAGGTAGTCGCCCAGCGTCACCGCGTATCGTCCACGCGGGATCCGCACACGGTTGGTTTCCGTGATGCTCGACGCGATTGCTTCTGCGTCAGCACGCGATGCACCGGCTGCGTGCCATCGACGGCGTTCGCGACCGGTGGCAGGATCGACCCCGTCGTAAGCGACGACATAGAAACGACTGTTGCGGGAAATGATGTAAGCCATGCGGGTGTCATCGGCACGTGACCACTTCGGAGCCAACCCGAAGATCTAGGACGAACGATTCTCGGAAGGATGGTGCGAATCGAAGCGTCGGGCGAGCCTTCGAGCGCCGCCATACAACGCCATCGGGACAGGTGTCCCCGCGGGCGGGACGCTGGACAGAGCAGACTTTCACGATGCGGTCGGATATTGCCTCGTTCCAGCTTCGTTGGTTCGTCGTGCTGTCCGCGTGGCTGGTGCTGGTGCCGCTCGGGCTGTTGGCTGTGCGCGTGTGGTTGCCCAGCGATGGCTTGCCGGTGCTGGAGGCGAGCACCGCCTTCGTCGATGACGCTTTGAGAGTGTCGCCACCGCATCCGGTGAATGGAATCCTCGACGGCGACCGTGTGATCAGCGTCAACGGCCAGAGCGTCGGCGACCTGCTGGCTGACCCGGTAGCGCGCAGTGTCGAGCGCAGCGATGTTGTGCAGCTCGTGGTCGAACGCGACGGGCAGCGTCGGGGCATCGACGTGACGGTCGGTGCGCATCGCCAGTTCGGTTCCTTGCTGGCCGATCTGTGGCCGTTGCTGGTCGCGACGTCCCTGATTCTGATGCTTGCTGTCTGGCTGGCCGCCCGCCGACCCGACGAGCCTGTTGCGCATGCGCTGCTGCTGCTGTCTGCCGCGCTGGTTTCGCTGCCGTTGAACGCATTGGCATTTCTGGAACCGTTGGACCTGTGGGCCCGACCGTGGGCGGTGGCCTGGTCGCTAGCCGGCCTCGCGGGGTTCATGGAGCTCGCCGTCGCCTTGACGATGTTCGCGCTCGCGTTTCCGAGCGGTCGTTCTCATCCGCGTGTTGTCGCCGCGGTCCGGTGGGCATCGCTGGTTCCGATCGTGACGAGCCTCGGTGCGGCTGCCGTCTACCTGGCGGGTGGCTGGTCGATCGCTCGGAACTCAGCGGTCGACGTGGCCGCCGGGCTGTGGTGGATGGTCGGAATGCTTGCGACCCTGACCTTGCTGGCGCGTCGATGTTGGGTGTTGCGCCATGATCCTGTCGCGCGACGGCAAAGCCAGGTCGTGGTTCTCGGGACTGCAATCT
>JANNFQ010000433.1:0-1882 GCA_031380045.1 Acidimicrobiaceae bacterium | reverse complement strand
CCGGGGATGCTGAGGTGCGTGGCGGCGGCCTCGGTGCGGTGGCCGACGACGGCGGCGGTCGATTCGGACACGAAGTCGGCGAGGCCGGTGGCCGCCACTGCGATCACGGGGACACCCGCGAGCATCGCCTCGGCCACCGGGAGACCGAAGCCCTCACCGCGAGCCGCGTGGACGTACGCGCTGGCAAGCCGGTACAGACCGTCGATTCCGGCGCGGTCGAGATCGCGATCGATCCAGCGAATGTCGGGGAGTAGGCCATGACTGCTGCGGAGGCGCTCGAGCATGGCACCGACTTCGTTGTGCGGATTCGGGAACGTCTTGAGGATGAGGGTCACATCGTCGTCCGGTAAGAAGGCCTCGACGAACGCGTCGAGCAGAACGTCGACGCCCTTGCGGGGAAACGCCGAGCTGATGTGCAGGAACCGAGTCCGCCTGAGGTCCAGCAACTCGTCGGCCTCGATGACCGCCTCAGGATCGGGCGAATGGACGCCGACCCCGATCACGGCGGTGGGCACGGCAACCCCAGAGTCTGCGAGCACTGTGCTGACGAAGTTCGACATCGTGCCGATGCCGTCGAGGTGTCGATTGAAGTCGTCGACGTACTCGCTGGGGAGCTGACTCTCTTCCCAGCCGAAGTACTGCATCGTCAGGCCACCGGTTGAATCGTTCACACGCGGGGGGTACATCTGGCGGATGACGACGTCAGGAAACGCAACGTCTGCCGCCTTGGCGTACAGCGCGGCAGCGTCGGGATGCGCACCGAGATCGCTGGCGGCTGGAACGTAGTCGCCGGGGCCTTCTGTTGCGTAGATCGATACGTCCAGTCCCGGCTGGGCGGCCAGGCCGAGGGCGAGCTCGCGATTGAGAACGGCCAAGCTGTAACTGGTCTCGAAGGGTCCCTGGATCTGGACGCTGATCGGAGCCGGCTCGCCGCCAGCACGATCGATCACGGCCGAGAGGAAGGCATCGAGATCGAACGCCTCGAGTCGGGCGAGCCGTTCGTCCTGCAATGCCACCATCCGGTCACGGATGCCCTCGTCGGCTGCGATCGTGTGGACCACTGCAGCTACGACCGCTGGATCGGCGTGGTCGAGCAGCACGCCCGCGCCACCCATGGTCTCACCGACGGCGGCGGCGTCCCGAGCGATGACTGGCAGACCGGCCGCCATGGCCTCGAGGAGCGGGACACCAAACCCCTCGTGCTCGCTGAGACATACGAAGAAACCAGCGTCGCGGTAGCGCCGAAGAAGGTCATCGTGGTCGACCTTGCCATGGAGCACGACGCGCCCCGACATGCCGAGGCGCTCGATCTCGTGCGTGATCGTGTCGACGTATCCACGCAACGAGAGATCGCCGATGAGGTGGAGGTGGGCGGTCGTCGAGAAGCGTCGAGCGAAGACGGCGAATGCCCGCACCAGCTCGAGTTGTCGCTTGTTGGGCACCACGCGACCGACGAAGAGCCAGTCGTCGTCCACTGATCCTCGGTGAGCGCGAACCTCGCGAAAGTCGGTGTAGTCCGTCTTGACCGGCATGACCGACACCGATTCGAAGCCGGCGTCGTACATCTGCTGGCGGTTGTGATTCGAGTCGGCGATACCGAAGAGCGAGCGGTGCGCCAGGTGGCGCAGTTGGTCGAAGCCGACTCTGATGAAATGCCGCAGGCCTGCGTCCTCGAAGAAGTGTGCGGGGGTGATGCTGTGGAAGACCGTCACCATCGGGACAGCGAAGTTCATGAGCTGGTCGAACGCCGTGTGCCCCATGGAGTGATGCACGATCAGCAACGCATCGGCTGGGTGGCGCCATTCGTCGATGGGCCGGATGTCGTTGCGCAGCGTGTCTGGAATGTGCTCGGCAAACACATCGGACCGCAGCCCTGACCGGC
>JANNFQ010000354.1:0-2847 GCA_031380045.1 Acidimicrobiaceae bacterium | reverse complement strand
GGACACCGAGGCGCTCGCACTCCGCCAGCGATGCACCGTGCATGCGGGCCGCCTCGACAGGATCGCCGCTGCCTTCGGCCACGAGGGCGAGGACGTCCAGACTGAGATGCACGAAGAGCCGCGTGCCGAACTCGAGCGAGGAACGGAGCCCCTCACACGCAGCCGTCGCCGCAGCGAGGTGCTCGGCCCGCGAGGCGAGTACCAGCGCCTTCACTGCGCTGCAAAACGGAAGCATGCCCACCGAATCGGCACGAGCCGATTGCTCCTCCGCGGCCGCAGCGCTGGCCCAGGCGACGTCGTGGCGTCCGGCACCGAGCGCTGCCAATGCGTGGTAGCAGTACGTGACGGCGTCCTGCGTCGCGAGCAGGCCGGTGGAGTTCTCGACCATTCGATCGGCGAGCGCCAATGCGGCGTGAGGGTCGACCCGGAGAAGATGCGTCAGCCGAGCCTTGTCGTACAGCCCGGCTGCGAGCCAGCTGTTCGACCGGCGGCAGAGATCGGCTCGCGCCTCCAGTTCGCCGAGCAATGGTGACTCGATGCCGCGAAGGTGGTCGGCTCGCAGGCGAAGGTTGATGGGACTGGCAAACGTCACGCTGACCAGCACCGCCGCTGCTCGATCAGCAAGCGCCGCCACCCGCTCCACGTCGCCGCTCATGAACGCGAGCTCGCCCTCCAGGCCCCAGAACATGCCCTGCAGGTGCGGATAGCCGAGTGCCACGACCAACGGACGGGCAGCCTCGAAGGCCACTTGGGCCTCGAGCATGCGTCCCCTGCTCCCGAGCGTCAGACATCGCCACACCATCGCATCGGTCAGCGCGTACTGGTCGTCCGCTGCGGTCAGCGCGGCGACTGCCACCTCCGACGCGGTCACGAACGTCGTGAGGTCCACGTACGCCCAGAGCGCCGCCAGCGTCCACTTTCCACGGCCGAGCGAGATCGGGTCACCGACGGCCTCGCCGATCTCGATCGCCGCCTCTGAGTCGGTGACGCACGCGAGGTCGGCGGTGAAGAACTGCGCCTCGGCCCGATGGGCCAGCAGCTGTCCGCGCAGTGGCGAGGGGCGATCAGGCAGCGCATCCAGCGCCCGGGTGATCCACGTGATGGCGTCGTCGATCATGAACGCCTGGTCCCAGAACGGGGCGAGGTCGCACACCATCGCTGCGAAGTGCTGCGGCTCCGCATGCTCCTGCTTGAACGCCAATGCGCTGCGGATGTTGTCGATGTCGGGGGTGAGACGTGCGATCACCTCGTCCTGATCTGCACTCTGAGCGCGAGGCGCCGTCTCGCGGACGAGATCTGCGAAGTGATCTGCATGGCGCATTCCGAGGGCGAGCGACTCACCCCGCTCCTGCAGGTGTCGGTCGGCGAACTGGCGGACGGTCTCGAGGAGCAGGAAGCGGCCCTCCTGTTCGTGGTCCAGTGGGGTCACGAGTGAGTGATCGATGAGCCGATCGAGCGAGTCGAGCACCTCCAACTCGTCCACGTCAGCACCGGCGCAAATGGCCTCGGCCGCGCCCAGATCGAACGAGCCGCTGAACACCGAGGTGCGGAAGAGCACGGTGCGTTCGCGGTCGCCGAGCAGGTCCACACTCCACGCGATCGAAGCCTCGAGGGTCTGCTGTCGTGGCAGCGACAGGCGCGGGCCGCCGGTGAGGAGGCGGAGCGCATCGTCGAGGCCGTCGAGGATCCGAGGGGGCGCCAGCGACTTGGCTCTCGCTGCGGCGAGTTCGATCGCGAGCGGGATGCCGTCGAGACGCTGGCAGATCTCGGCGATGGCCGGTCCGTTGTCGTCGTTGAGCACGAAACCCGGTCGCGCCCGTCGAGCGCGATCGAGGAAGAGGCGGACGGCGTCGAACTGACCCAGCCGCTCGATCGGAACCACCACGCCCGGCGAGGGCAGACCAAGCGGAGGGACCCGCCAAGTGATCTCGCCAGGAAGGTCGAGCAGGCCTCGGCTGGTGGCCAACACCACGACGTTGGGGCATCGCTGCAGCACGGTGGCGATCAACTCGGCGACCGGTTCCACCAGATGTTCACCGTTGTCGAACACCAACAACGTCGCGTCGTCGCCGAGACGTTGTGCGATCGAATGCGACGACGGCTTGTCACGCTCCAGCTGCACACTCAGCAGCGACGCCACCTCGATCGCCACGTCGCCGGCGTCGGCGAGTGGTGCGAGCTCGATCCACCACACTCCGTCGGCGAATCGATCCACCTGTTCGGCAGCCGTCTGCAGGGCGAGGCGGGTCTTGCCGGCACCGCCGGATCCGGTGATCGTGACCATCCGCTGCGTGGCGAGCAGATTCGCGATGGTGGACAGCTCGTCGACGCGACCGATGAAGGTCGAGAGGCGAACCGGAAGGTTGTTCGGGGTCGCATCGAGCGACCGCAGCGGTGCGAAGTCGCCGAGCAACTCCGAATGCACCAGTTGGTAGACGCGCTCCGGGCGAGCGAGGTCCTTCAGGCGGTGGTCGCCGAGATCCCTCAGCGCGATCTGATCGCCGAGTTGGTCGAGCGCCAGATCCCGCGACGCCGACGACACCAGGACCTGGCCGCCACGGGCCAGGCTGCGCAGTCTCGCCGTGCGAATGATGGCCATCCCGACGTAGTTCGCTTCGTCGCGCAACCTGGCCTCACCGGTGTGGATCGCCATCCGCACGGCGATCGGGGTGGATGCCGGCCAGGGCTCGCTTTGCAAGGCTCGTTGCGCATCCAGCGCCGCACTCAAGGCGTCGGAGGCTCGACTGAATGCGGCGACGATGCTGTCGCCCTCGCCTTGCTCCTCCGGGCGAACGCCACCGTGTGCCGAGATCGCCGTGTCGAGGATCTCGTAGTCACGGGCCACGG
>JANNFQ010000350.1:0-13728 GCA_031380045.1 Acidimicrobiaceae bacterium | reverse complement strand
GGGGTCAACCGCTTCCAGACCGATGAGTCGTCCAGCATCGAGGTGTTCCAGGTGGATCCCGAGCTCGAAGCGCAGCAGATCCAGCGGACCCGTCAGGTGCGCCAGTCGCGCGATCTGGTCGGCCAGCAAACGCCAGCCCTCTGACTGAGGCAGGCCACCGAGTTGCTGGAGGCGCTCGGTCAGGGCCGCTGCGACATCGCTGACGGTCGCAAAGGCCGCGTCGGTCAACGCAACGGTCGACTCCAGGTTGACTGCTCCGATCGCCCGACCGGCGTGGGTCACGGGCACACAGATCTCGGCGACGACCGAGGGCGCGGCCTGCAGGTACATCTCGCAGTCGGCGGTCGTCACGAAGTGGGCGGTGCCCGTGCGCACGGTGGCGGCGATCACGCCGAACTCAGGCGGGAAACCGTCGAGGACCTGCCAGTAGCCGCTGGACGCGTAGCACCGCAGCCGACCGGATCGTTCGAAGTAGATGCTGGGCAACGGCAAGCCCGCCTGCACCAGATGCTCGCAACACGCGACGGCACACGCCGTCAGTGTCGTCTGGACGCGCAAGCGCCCTCTGATGTCGACCCGCTCGTTCACAGAAGAGCTATCGGCACGCAGAGGCTCAGTGTTGAACCCCAGTGTTGAACCCCAGTGTTGAAATCGGTGTCGATCCGACGGCGTGAACCGGGGTCAGTCGAACAACCAGCAGGACATGGCGGTGTCCATGACCGAACCGCGGAAGATCGTCCGTGCCGGCACATCGTCGGCCGCCCCGGCTGCGACCATCAGCGGAATCAGGTGCTCTTCGCGACCATGAGCCAGACGAGCATTCGGGGCTTGCTGCCAATCGGCCAATGCATCCCACCGGTCATCTGCACCAGCCACGACGACGTCGTTCAGCCATTGGTCGAACGGTAGTGCCACCGGCGAACCGAAGTTGCCGAAGTGGTGGAAGCTGGAGCCGCTACCCACGATCAGCACACCCTGATCACGCAACGATGCCAACGCTCTGCCGAGCTGAAGGTGGGCCAGCGGATCGAGATCGTGGCGCAGCGACATGGCCACCACCGGGATGTCGGCGTGGGGATACATGACCTTCAGCGGGATGAACACACCGTGATCCCAACCGTGGTCGGGGTCGAGGCGATGGGCGATGCCGGCATCGGTCAGCAATTCGCCGATGTGCTGGGCAAGCCCCGGGTCGCCGGCAGCTGGGTAGGTCAGTTCGTAGGTGTGTGCCGGGAATCCGCCGTAGTCGTAGATCAGGCCGGGATTGGCGCCACTGGCGATGGTGATGACGTCGGCCTCCCAATGCGCCGACACGACCACGATCGCTCGTGGCCGCGCCGGCAGGTTGGGTCCGATGCTCTCGAGCGCGGTACGCAGCTCGTCCCACGCGTCGCTGGGGTTCCAGTCCATGAAGAAGCACGGACCGCCGCCGTGGGTGATGTAGGCGCTGGGCAGTCGGGTGGTGCTGGTGGTCATGACGACATCAACATACTTGTGCGCACAAGCATTCCACGCGCGTGCAGCATCCAGCCGCACTGCCTCGACCGATAGCGTTCGGCGCCATGGCCCATTGGTTGATGAAGTCCGAGCCCGACGTCTTCGGGTACCCCGACCTCGTGCGAGTCGGCCGCGAGGGCTGGGACGGCATTCGCAACTATCAGGCCCGCAACTTCCTGCGCGAGATGAAGAAGGGCGATACGGCCATCTTCTACCACTCCAATGCCACCCCGCCCGGCGTCGCCGGCATCTGCAAGATCGTCGGTACCGCCAAGCCCGATCCGCTGCAGTTCGACCCCACCTCGAAGTACTACGACCCGAAGTCGAAACCGTCGGACCCGCTGTGGGACCTGGTGACCGTTGCTCCTGTCCGCGACTTGCGGTTCGTCCCGTTGAACGAGTTGAAGACCGTCCCGGAACTGGCCGACTCGCGCCTGCTGGCCAAGGGCAATCGGCTGTCGGTGATACCGCTGACCGACATGGAGTTCGACGCCATCGTGCGGCAGTCGCGCCGCAAACGACGTTCGTAGAACCCGGTGCCGTGAAGCCGACGGGTTAGCGTCTTCCACCAGGTATGACCGACCCATTGCGACCGCTTGCCACCGAACCGATCCGCTGGGATGCCTTCCAGGGGGTGTTGTTCGATCTCGACGGTGTGCTGACGCCAACTGCCCAGGTGCACGAGCGCGCCTGGAAGCAGATGTTCGACGATTTCCTACTGACCCGGGCCACCGACAACGCGCCGTTCAGTCCCGACGACTACCTGCGGTACGTCGACGGCAAGGCCCGATTCGATGGGGTGCGTTCGTTCCTTCAATCGCGCGACATCGTCTTGCCCGATGGAGAACTGGACGACCCTCCCGGCGACACCTCGGTGTCGGCGCTGGGCAACCGGAAGAACGAGTTGTTCGCACAGACCCTTGCCCGCGACGGAATTCAGGCGTACCCAGGGTCGGTCGCATTGCTCGATGTGCTGGCATCGATGGGCACACGTGTCGCGGTGGTGTCATCGTCGCGCAACGCTCCTGAGGTGCTGCGCGCCGCCGGTTTGGACACTCGCTTCTCCGTGGTGATCGACGGCACCGTCGCGGCACACCGCGGCTTGGCGGGCAAGCCGGCCGCCGACATGTACGCGGCTGCGGCCGCCGACCTGGGCGTGTCGCCCAACCGGACAGCAGTGGTCGAAGATGCGCTGTCGGGCGTGGCGGCGGGTCGTGCCGGCCGATTCGGGTTGGTGCTGGGTGTCGACCGCGGGGCCGGGGCGCCCGCGCTGCTGGCGAACGGCGCCGACATCGTGGTGCCCGATCTGGCTGTCACCTTGCCTGCCCATCCCGCTCATCCCGCCAAACCGGTCCAGCCCGAACAACAGACATCGTCGGCCAGAGCACCGGGGCATGGGTCGTGAAGGAACGCGATCAGCCACTGGCGCTGCCTCCACATCGCTATCCGATCGACCCGTGGCGGCTGATCGAGCGAGAGTTCGACGACAGCGATCTGGGTTTGACCGAGACGCTCTTCGCAGTGGGCAACGGTTACCTGGGCATGCGCGCCAACCCCGAGGAAGGCCGCGAGGCGCACAGCCATGGCACCTTCCTGAGCGGCTTTCACGAGACGTGGCCCATCCAACATGCCGAAGAGGCATTCGGATTTGCCAAGACCGGCCAGACGATCGTGAACGTGCCCGATGCGAAGCTGATGAAGCTGTTCGTCGACGACGAGCCGCTGTTGCTGAACACTGCAGACCTGGAGCACTACGAACGTGTGCTCGACTTCCGATCGGGCACCTTGACCCGTGATCTGCTGTGGCGCACGCCGGCTGGCAAGCGGGTGCATGTTCGGTCGACCCGACTGGTCAGCCTGTTGCACCGGCACCTCGCCGTGATGACGCTGGAGGTGACGCTACTGGACTCGGCGGCGCCGGTGGTGATCTCGTCGCAGCTGCTGAATCGTCAGGATGGCGAGGATGAGTACCACGTCACCTCGGCAGCGCTGGGCGAGGGTTTGGACCCACGCAGAAGCCGCAGCTTCGGACATCGCGTGCTGCTACCGCGCCTGCACCGAGAGAACAACGGCGAGATGATGCTGGGCTATCGCTGTGCGAACAGCGGCATGACACTGGCATGCGGTGTGCGCCACATCGTCGAGACGACCTGTGCTCACCAGATCGAGTCGTCGATCGGCGCTGATCTGGCCAAGACGGTCATCACTGTGGATGCACGCCCGGGCGAGACCATCCGCATCATCAAGCTCGCTACCTACCACTCGTCCACCGGCGTTCCGCCGCAAGAACTGGCCGACCGGTGTTCGCGCACGCTGGTCCGCGCCGTGAACGACGGCCTGCACAAGATCGTCGATGCACAGCGCGAATGGCTGGATGACTTCTGGGACAAGAGTGACATCGAACTTCGTGGCGACGACTCGGCCCAGCAGGCCATCCGCTGGAACCTGTTCCAGTTGGCGCAGGCCAGTGCCCGCACCCACGAGAACGGCATCGCCGCAAAGGGCGTCACCGGCGCGGGGTACGAAGGCCACTACTTCTGGGACACCGACCTGTACGTCGTTCCGTTCCTGTCGTACACCGATCCCGAGGCCGCGCGCAGCCTGGTCCGCTTCCGGTGGCACATGTTGCCCAAGGCGCGTCGGCGAGCGACCGAGCTGAACCAACGCGGTGCGCTGTATCCGTGGCGAACGATCAACGGTGACGAGGCGTCGGCGTACTACGCGGCCGGAACGGCGCAGTACCACATCAACGCTGCAGTTGCGTACTCGGTGAAGCAGTACGTCGATGCCAGCGGCGACATGGGTTTCATGGCCAACGAGGGCGCCGAAATCTTCGTCGAGACCGCACGCATGTGGGAAGACCTCGGCTTCTACGCGACCAACGGTGCACGCGCATTCCACATTCACGGCGTCACGGGCCCCGACGAGTACACCACCGTCGTCAACGACAACCTGTACACCAACGTGATGGCGCGATTCAACATGCGCTTTGCCGCCAGAGTCGTCGAGCTGCTGGCCACCAGCAGCCCCGAGACGTACGAGCGGCTGGTCCGCAGGATGCAGCTCGATCCGGCCGAGGTGCAGCGATGGATCAATGCGGCAGAAGCGATGTATCTGCCGTTCGACGACGAGCTCGGCATCCATCCGCAGGACGACTCGTTCCTTGCGCACGAACAATGGGACTTCGCCGGCACGCCGCCCGAGAACTACCCGTTGCTGCTGCACTACCACCCGCTGGTCATCTATCGCCGACAGGTGCTGAAGCAGGCCGATGTGGTGCTGGCGATGTTCTTGCGCCGCGACCAGTTCACGCTCGAACAGAAGCGTCGCAACTTCGACTACTACGACCCGATCACCACCGGCGACTCGTCGTTGTCGGCATGCGTCCAGGCAGTGGCCGCCGCGCAGATCGGCTACGAGCAACACGCCGTGCACTACTTCCGCGAGGCGCTGTTCGTCGACCTCGCCGACACCCACGGCAACACCTGCGACGGTGTCCACATCGCATCGGCCGGCGGTGTGTGGGGTGCCGTGGTCTTCGGGTTCGCCGGCATGGCCGACAACGGTGTCAGCCTGCACTTCGCGCCCAGCCTGCCCGACGAGTGGGCCGGCATGTCATTCCGCATGCAACGACACGGGTCGAAGTTGATCGTCGACCTCGACCATCACGGCTGCACGATCAGGGTGGTCGATGGTCCACCCGTCCCCATCGATACCGATCACGGCGTCATCGAGGTGCCAGCCGGCAGCCAGCACTGCGTCGCTCGCGGCGAACCTGCGGGCTGAGCGCCACTCGTCCGATTCAGGCCAGGTACACGTTGCGCACGACCTCGTCGATGGTCGTCACATCGTTGGCCACCAGAGTCATCGCCTCGTTGCCCATGGTGCGCATGCCCTTGACAATGGCTGCCTCGCGAACGTCGTTCGGTGTCGCTCCGGTCACCAGCAACTGGGCCACCTGCTGGTCGACCTCCAACACCTCGTACACACCCAGCCGCTCGCGAAATCCGGTGTGCGCGCAGAAGTTGCATCCCGCGCCGCGCCTGAAGTGATCTTTCGGTGGACCACCGTGGAACGTGTACCAGGTCAGCTCCTGCGCCGTCGGTTCATACGGGGCGGCACAGCTCTCACAGATCTTGCGGACCAACCGTTGCCCGACGACACCGACCAACGACGAACCCACCAGGAACGGTTCGATGCCCATGTCGAGCAACCGGTACAGCGCCGAGCTGGCGTCCGTGGCGTGCAACGAGGACATGACCATGTGACCCGTCAATGCCGACTGCACGGCGATGCGCGCCGTCTCGTGGTCGCGGATCTCGCCCACCAGGATCACGTCGGGATCCTGGCGCAGGATCGATCGCAGGCCGGTCGCGAAGGTGACGTCGGCCTGCAGGTTGATCTGCATCTGGTTCACAGCGGGGAACACGTACTCGACCGGATCTT
Source organism: Acidimicrobiaceae bacterium (assembly GCA_031380045.1). Classification (GTDB taxonomy): domain Bacteria; phylum Actinomycetota; class Acidimicrobiia; order Acidimicrobiales; family Ilumatobacteraceae; genus VFMC01. The sequence continues at coordinate 7,785 of JANNFQ010000350.1, read as the reverse complement.
CGATGGTGGTCACGTTCAGTTCGCTGCGGCTGATCTCGGCCAGCGTGGCGTACAGCGTTGTCGTCTTGCCCGATCCGGTAGGGCCGCTGCAGATGATCATGCCGTACGGCTTGTGCACGATGGACAGGTACCGCTCGTACGTGCCTGCGGGCATGCCCAGCTCTGACAGCTGCTTCATCGAACGGCTCTTGTCCAGCAACCTCAGCACCGCGGTCTCGCCCCAGATGGTCGCGCCCGTGGCAACACGGATGTCCACCGCGACGCCATCGATGTTCATCTGAAACTGTCCGTCCTGCGGACGCCGACGTTCGACGATGTCCATCTCGGCCATGATCTTGATGCGGCTGACCAGTTCGGGTCCGGCGACCGATGGCAGGCTGAGCACCTCGCGCAATGCACCGTCCACACGGAAGCGAACCCTGATGCGGCCCTCGGTCGGCTCGACGTGGATGTCGGATGCACGGTCGCGCAGCGCTTGGGCGACGATCTTGTTGACGAGTTGGATGATGGGTGCGTCGGCAACTGCGGCCAGTTCCTCGCGAACGGTCGGAGCTGCGTCGGCCCAGAACTGCTGGACCTGATCGTCGACCGCGCTCAGGACGCGATAGTGCGTGTTGAGGGCGATGATCACGTCCTGCAGCGGCGCCAAGTGGATGTTGACCTCGTCGACCGGCAAGCTCTGCAACGCCTCTCGTACATCGGGATCAGCTCCGTCGGCGATGGCAACGTCGAGGACACCGTCCACCAGGCGCATCGGGACGATGTTGTGCCGACGTGCCACCGACTCGGCGACCATCTCGAGTGCTTCGTCGGTCGGCCGCTCGCGACGCAGATCGATCGTGGGCAGCCCCATTTGCGTGGCCAACGCTTGCGTCAGGACACGAGCATCCAGCAGGCCCTGCTCGACCAGGATCGCCCCCAGCTGTCGGCCCGATTCCTGCTGCAGGTTCAACGCCGCAGACAGTTGCTCGGGCATCACCAGGTTCTCGGCAACCAGCACATCGCCCAGACGGGCACGCTCGGAGGCCAACGTCGTGGCTGTCACCTGCGCCGGGCGAATCGGCGACTCCAAGAGCGCGACTGATGATGAATCGTCCTTGCGATGCCGCTTCACATCCTGAACTGTTCGGCGTCCGCGCAGATCCGCTAGCAGGTCGGTGCGGGCAAGACCTGCTTGCTGATCTGAATCGACGCCGGACCATCGGTGGCGTGTCCGACATCGAACGGCGAAGCGGTCGGCGGAACGTGCGCAGCACGACGACCGCTGCATCAACCGAGACCAGCGCGCCCGTTGCGCCCTTGGCCTCGCTGGCCGCGCCCCAGGCCACCGGCCCAGCCGATGCTGCGGTCGCCACGGGAGCTCATGGCCGCTTCCAGTGGCGCACCAGCAAGGGCTCGCCGGTGGGCGCCGGTGAACTGGGCCGAGAGACGGCCAAGGAAGGTGCCGCATCGGTGTCGTCGTGGCGCCGGCCACGAACCATCGGCCGCCCCGTGAAGGCCGAGGTCGTGATGGCCTTCTCGCGTCAGGTCGCATCGTTCCTGGAGGCGGGCATCTCGGTGCTGGAAGCGCTCGAGATCGTGGGCGAGGAGTCATCCTCTGACGTCATGCGATCCAGGGTCGCCGACATGCGCACGGCCATCGAACGGGGCTCCAGCTTCGCCGACGCAATCAATGCCCACCCCGACGTGTTCCCGGCGTACTACCGGGCCATGGTTCGTTCGGCCGAGTTCACCGGCCGTTTGGACGACGTACTGAATCAACTGAGCATCTACCTGGAACGCGACATCGTTGCCCGCAAGGACGTGAAGAGCGCGCTGACCTATCCCATCCTGGTGCTGATCGTCGCCACCGCAGCGATGATCGTGATGGCCGTGTTCGTGCTGCCGAAGTTCAGCGGCATGTACCGCAGCCTGGGCGCCGACCTGCCATTGCCCACGCGCATACTGCTGGGCACGACCGACTTCATGACCGGCTCGTGGCCGCTGATCCTGCTGACGATTCTTGGTGCGTTTGCGGTGTCGTGGGCCATCATCGGTGGCGACCACGGCAAGTCTCGTCGAGACCGCTTCATGATGCGGCTGCCGGTGGTCGGCGTGCTGTTCCACATGATTTCGATCGAGCGTTTCTGCCGCGTCCTGGCCGCACTGGCCAAGGCCGGGGTGCCCCTGCCCGACGCCATCGAGATGTCGGCCGCCAGCACCAACAACTCAATCTTCGAGACCAAGCTGGCAGTCGTTCGCGACACCCTCGTTCGAGGCGGCGGATTGTCCGCGCCGATGATCGAGTCAGGCATCTTCCCGACGGCGGCCCGACAAATGATCAGGGTCGGCGAGCGCACCGGCTCGCTGGCTCATCAACTGACCAAGGCCGCCGGTTACTACGAGCGCGAAGTCAGCTTCCGCATGAAGCGAGCCACCGACCTGTTCCAGCCGGCCGTGATCATGTTTGTCGGCGTGCTCGTCGGCTTCGTGGCGGTCGCTCAGGTCAGCGCGATGTACAGCATCTTCAGCCAGGTACAGACCTGACATGAACAGCCGACAGGCAACCGCCGCGAGGCAGAAAGCAGGCAGGAACATGAAGTCAGTGAAGGAAATCAGCAGGGCTCCAGCGCCAGACCACTCGACCGACGACGAGGGCTTCACCCTTGTCGAGATCGTGATCGCGATCGTTCTGGTGGGCATCTTGTCGGCCGTGGCAGTCGTGGGGATCGGTGGTTTGACCGACAAGGGGTCTGAGTCGGCATGCAAGGCGTCGTTGGACGCGGCAAAGGCGGCGTCGGTGGTTCACTTCGCGTCCAATGCCGCGTACCCCGCGTCGCTGACCGAAATGACGTCAGGAGCGTCACCGGCACTCACGCTGCCCGACGGCGTGACCATCGATGGCACAGGCATGGCCACCGCGACCGACGGCAACAGTTGGACGCTGACGATGACGGCCGGTCCGCCGCCGACGTTCGCGTGTAGCTGACTTCGCTCGGCTTCAGCAGGGCACCCATCGCCGACCCACCCAGACAGGTCACGGAGGACCAACCGATGTCATTGCTTCGACGCGCAGAGCGTCGCATCGATCGACGCGACAGCGGCGAGACGCTGGTCGAGATCGTGCTGACGGTGGTCATCATCGGTGTTGCCGTGACCGCATTGGTCTCGGCATTGGCAACCACGGCAACTGCCAGCACCACCAACCGAAGCACTGTCGATGCCGACACCGTCATGAGGAACTTCGCCGAGGCGATCAAGGATGCCGCGTTGCGATGCGTCGAAGCGGCCCCCATCGTGGTCGGCTACACGCCACCTGTCGGTTTCGCCGCGACCGCGACCCCGGCCGACGCAATGTGTCCGGCGGTCACTGCGACCAAACGCCTGACGCTGGACATCGATGGGCCATCTGGCGTGCACCAGCACATGGAGATCGTGGTGCGCACACCATGAGTCATACACATGAGCCGCACACCATGAGCCGCACACCGTGATTCGGGCGCCCGGCACCGAGGACCGCGGGGCGGCCCTGATCCTGGCGATCGCCTTCGTGGTGATGATCGGCACGATCGGCGCAGGGCTGGCGGGCTTGATCACCTCCAGCGCCAACAACCGCGTGTCGTTGCAGACACTGCGGAATCGCGAGTACTCGGCGGACGGCGCGGTCCAAGAGGCCGTTGCGATGGTTCGCGGGCTGGACAGCGACACCACCGCATCGTGTTCTGCAGCGGATGGCACTGCAGTGTCGACCATCAACTCCATCGCCATCCGTGTCGACTGGAACGCTGCGTGCAGCATCATTCGCAATGGCGACGGCGAACTGTTCGTGCAGCGGAACGTGGTCTTCGACGCGTGCGAGGACGTCGGCGCAGTGTGCGTGCCGAGCGCTGTGATCGTGCGAGCTCAGGTCAACTTCAGCGACGCACCGTCGGGCGATGTCACCGACACGTTCGTGCAGTCGTGGAGCGTCAATCGATGATCGCGAACCTCATTCGGCGATGGCAAACGCATGTTGATCAGCCGCGCCCCGACGCCGGCTTCACACTGATCGAAGTGCTGATCGCAGTGGCACTCAGCTCGGTCATCGCCGGCGTGACGGTGGCGGCGATGTTGACCTCGATGAACGTGATCGACGTGACCACCGAACAGATCACCACCTCGACCGACACTGGGCTGATCGCATCGTGGTTCTATCGCGACGCCCAGGCTGCAGGAGGAACCGCGCCGGCCACCGGCAGACCCGACACCGAGACCGGCGTGTCGGTACTGCACTCCACGGCCGGATGGCAGGGATGCGTGCAACCCGGAGCACTCGTGGTCAGATTCAGCTGGACGGATCGGGTGGCCAGCGGTTTGGACCGCGATGTCGTCGTGACGTACAGCCTGAACGGCACGAAGCTCACCCGGCGACAATGCATCGACGGCGCTATTGCAGATCTGGTGTTGGGTGGCACGATCGCCGATGCCTCGGCGACGTGCAGCCCCGATCTGTCGTGCGTTGCCGCACAGCGTGTGTCGCTACAGATCACAGGGGTCGGCGAACGGATTCCCGCCGATCACACGTTGACTGCCTCGCTGCGCGATGTGGCCGCCCCCCTGCCCAACTCCACCACCTCGGTGGCCGCGCCACTGGTTGTGCTGGTCGGCGATGGCACGCTGTGCCCGCCGATCGCGCTGAACGGCGCCGGCGCGACAACGGTGATCGGTGATGTCGTGGTCTCGGACGCATGCGGTGCGTCAGCGGTCGGCGGCGACCCCTCGAGGCTGCAACCGGGCGGCTCGATCACGCGCATCAGCGATGTCACCGATCCACTTGAAGCGGTGGCCGAACCCGACACATCGTGCACGGCTGCACCCAATCCGACACCACTGGGCGTCAGTTCCGCAGCCGACGCAGTGATCGTGCATCCACAACCAGTGGTGATCAACAACGCGTTGGCGCTGCAACCCGGACGGTACGTGTTCTGCAACGGTCTGACGCTGAGCAACGGCGCAGCGCTGACAGGAACCGGCGTGACCTTGATCGTCCAGGGGGGAACCCTGCGCGTGGAAGCCGGAGCGCGAGCCGACCTGTGGGCGCCGACCACCGGCGATCTGGCCAACCTGCTGATCTGGGTGATGTCGTCGCAGTCGCTGTCGGTGGATGCTGGCCCGGCCGCCGTGAACCTGCGTGGCCTGCTGTACGCACCCGACGCCGATGTCACCGTGCACTCCCAACTCGCAACCAGTCTGGGCGGGCTGGTCGTCAGGTCGGTCACCTTCGACGGCCCGGGGACGACGCGACTCGGGCTGCCGATCCCGTCCATCGGCATCGCTCCGATCGCCGTTGCCGCCGGCCAGCAGGGCGCACCCTTCGCTGCGGTCACCTTCATCGCCACGGGCGGCACTGCGCCGTACCAGTTCGTCGTATCGGGTCTACCCGCTGGACTGACCGTGGCTGCAACCGGTCAGTTGTCGGGCGTACCCATTGTGAACGGAACCTTCGACACACTGGTCACCGCCATCGATGCCACCGGCGCCGGGGCGACCATTCGCATGCCGATGACCATCGGGCTGCCTGCCGGCATCGCCGGCCCCGCCACACTGCCGGCAGGGGTGGCCGGCAGCGTGTATCCGGCAACGACGATGACAGCATCGGGTGGTACGGCCCCCATGACGTGGTCGGCGACCGGCATACCCGCCGGGATGACGCTGTCGCCCGCAGGCGTCCTGTCAGGTACGCCCGCGGCCGCCGGTCAAAGCAGTGTGATCGTCACGATGACCGACGCAATCGGCGCCTCGGCCATGCGCCTGTGCGACCTGACGATCGGAGCCGCTCTCGCGGTGGCCGACCCCGCTGGTCTGCCGGCCGGGCAGGTGGGCGTCACCTACTTCAGCACGACCATGATCGCCCTTGGCGGGACCGGGCCGTACCTGTGGTCGGCCACCGGACTGCCGCCCGGCGTGACCATGAGCGTCGCAGGTGTCGTCACCGGCACACCCACCAGCGCCGGGACGTTCAGCGTCCTTGCCTTCACCAGCGACAGCGTCGGAACGATGGCCAGCAAGGCGTACACGGTCACCATTGCTGCGGCGGGCACACCGGTGCCCCCTGGTTGCCCCAGCACCCCGGCGGGATGGCGCGGCGAGTACTACGCCAACCTCACGTTGGCCGGCTCTCCGATCCTGTGTCGCGACGACGCAGCCATCGACTTCCCGTGGAACGGCGCGTCACCCGGCGCCGGCGTGCCAGGGACCAACTTCTCGGTGCGGTGGACGCGCACGGCAAACTTCACCGCCGGCACGTACGAGTTCCTGATGGGCTCGGACGACGGCGCGCGGCTGTACATCGACGGCGTCTTGATGATGAACGACTGGGTCTACCGCTCGTACACCAGTCGGTCGATGACCCAGACGATGACTGCGGGCACCCACACCGTGGTGATGGAGTTCTTCCAAGGTGGCGGGCTGGCCCGCGCCACACTGACGTGGGCGCAGGTCGTACCGGCGGTGTGCCCGGCGAGCGTCACCGGCTGGCTGGGCGAGTACTTCCGCAATCGAACCTTGACCGGACCGTCGATGCTGTGTCGCGACGATTCGGTGATCGACTTCAACTGGGGCCAAGGCACACCCGGAGCCCCCATTCCGGCGGATGACTTCTCGGTGCGATGGACGCGAACCTCGGCATTCGCAGCGGGTAGCTACACGTTCCGGCTTGGCTCCGACGACGGATCACGGCTGAACATCGATGGCGTGCTGGTGGGTGACTGGTGGTACGACGTCTCGTACACCACGCGTGCGGTGACACGCAGCCTGACGGCCGGGAACCACACCATCGTGATGGAGTTCTACGAACGCGGCGGCCTTGCCCGGGCCACCCTGCGCTGGTGAGGTCGACGCGACGCGACAGAGAGCGGTGGGCGGATCAGGGCAACTGCAGTTGCCCGCCCTCGCGGCCGACGATCACTTCGACTCGATGGTCGCCGGCATCAGCCAGTTCGTCAGCGACCTGGACGGCCTGTGCGCCCATGCGCTCGACAGACGCGTCGGTGCGGCGCGGCGCGTGGTGGATGAGCACCAGCCGATGTGCCTTCGCGCGCATTGCCAGATCGATGCCGATCTGCGGGGTGGAGTGACCGTAGTGCGCATAGCGCAGCTGCTCGTCGGGCGTGAAGTGGCTGTCGTGGAACAAGGCGTCCACCCCGGCCGACAGCGCCAGCGCCGGTGTGAGTGAGAGGGCGTCGCCGGCACCCGGCCCATGATCGGACATGTAGGCGATGGACGACGTGCCGTCGCTGATGCGGTACCCCAGCGTTCGGCCGCCGCCGTGGGGGATGTCGGCTGCTTGCACGGTGAAGCCCTCGAACTGATGCACGCCCGCATCGATCGCGTGGAACGACCACGCACCCTGCAACTCCGCCAGCCTGATCGGGAAGTGTGGCGGGCTGTAGCAACGATCCAACAACGCCTCGGCGGTCAGACCGTCTTGGGCAGGAACCACCACGTCGGCTCGGGCCTCCACGTGATCGGCCCCGCCGAAGAACGGCAAGCCCTGTGTGTGGTCGAGGTGCATGTGGCCCAGCAGGATGGTGCCACGGAACGGTTGACCCTGCAGCAGCGCGGTGACCGACGCCAAACCGGTGCCGGCGTCGACCAGCAGGCACCACGGCCCCTGGTCGTGGGCGATGGCAAGGCACGACGTGTGCCCACCGACCTTGTTGAATTCGGGCCCCGACGCGGGTGAGGAGCCACGAACCCCGCACAGACGAACCCTCACAACGCGGCGCGCCGGTGCGCGAGGCTGGCCGCAGGCAACACGTCAGACTC
>JANNFQ010000349.1:0-2186 GCA_031380045.1 Acidimicrobiaceae bacterium | reverse complement strand
CTTGCCGGCGATCATCACGTCGGTGGCGCGGCAGATGGCATCGATCAGTGAGTGGCGGCAGCCGTACAGGTTGTCGAACTTGCTCTTGGTGACCGAGTCGTTCACGTTGATTGCCGGGAACAGCAACTCGCCCCGCTCGTGCATCTTGTACAGACGCATGACACCGGTGGTGGTCTCTTCGGTGACACCCTTGATGCCATTGGCCAGTCGAGTCCACTTGGTGGGATCGGTGTTCAGCGAACGCTGCAACAGGCCCAGCACGATGGCGAACTCGGGGTTCGAGGCCGACGTGGGGTCGGGCACTTCGCCGGCCAGTTCGAACTCGCGACCCTTGTGCACCAGCAGCGTCGCATCGCCGCCATCATCCAGGATCATGTTGGGGCCGTCTTCGCCGTTGGCGCCAGCCGGCCACGTCATCATCTGATCGGTGCACCACCAGTACTCCTCCAGCGTCTCGCCCTTCCAGGCGAACACCGGCACGCCCTGCGGCTCGTCGGCCGTGCCGTGGGGACCCACGGCCACCGCCGCCGCTGCGTGGTCCTGCGTGGAGAAGATGTTGCAACTGGCCCAACGCACCTCGGCGCCCAGTTCGACCAACGTCTCGATCAGCACAGCGGTCTGGATGGTCATGTGCAGCGAGCCCGAGATGCGCGCGCCGGCGAGCGGCTTCAGCGGGCCGTACTCCTTGCGCAACGCACGGAGACCGGGCATCTCGTGCTCGGCGAGGTGGATTTCCTTGCGACCGAATGGTGCGAGTGACAGGTCGGCAACGCGAAAGTCGCGCTGACGAGCAGGGGCGGGTGACGACATGGATCTTCCTCCAGGAATGGCGAACACAGTGGCGGGAAGGGCCGGCGCCAACTGGCGCACACTCTGCATCCCTGCTGGCAATTGGCCATGCACGGTGTCGGATCAGCCCACGTGAAGCGGAACAAGTGTATCGCGCCGGCCCGGCTGTGGGCGACGGGGTTCAGCTGTCGGCCAGCACCACGGCTGCGGCGTCGTACAGGTAGTGACTGAACCCCTGCTGGTTGAACACCCGAACGGTGGTGGTGGCGCTGTACTTCAAGATGGCCAGGTTGGGCACCGGGCCGCCGTTCGACAGCGTGTTCAGGTTGGATGCGTTCGGGCGTGCGGCATCGCTGGGATACACGGTCAGGAAGCTGGCCGCGGTACCGGTGGGAACGATGGGGGTCAGGCTGGCCGAGGTGAAGTTGCCGATGACTGCCGACTGCGGACCGACCCAGATGCCACCGATGTTCACCGACTCCTCGAAGGCGGCGAAGCTCCAATCTTCGGCCTGCCCGGCACCCAGCGACACGGCGCCCCATGGGGCCTCGCGAGTGTCGAACACACGGAACGGAGACGTCAGCGGCACGACACGACCGGCCCGGGTGTTGACATCCTGGTTCGCGATCTGATAGCCGGCAACATCGACCACCACGTTGGCGGCACCACTGTTGTTGTAGATGCGCACCGTGCCGTCGGTACCGACGGGCACGATGACCATGTTGGGCTTGACCTGACCGCGCACCAGGTTGACGTTCGAGGTTCCGGGCACCTGCCCGGGTGCCATCTCGGGCACCACCGACAGGAACGTGCCGGTGCTGCTGGCCACGTCGTTGACCCCAGTGAGGTTGAGGACCACGCCGACGACATCGGTCGACGACGGAACGGTGGACCCGTTCTCGGCCACCGCGCCGCGGATCTGCAGCGCGATCGATTGGCCGGCCGGGATCGGACTGTTGGGGGCGTTGCGGGTGTCCAACAGACGGCCCGGTGAGACAGGAATGAGGCGGGCGCCGCGATCGGCGTTGGAACTGGTGGAGAACCAGCCGAACACATCGACGATCACGTGGGCGGTACCGGTGGCGGACGGCGTGAACAGCTTGATGGTCAGCTTGCCGTCGGTACCGGGCCTGACGATGCTGAGGTTGGGCACGACTGCCCTCGTGTCGAAGTTGACGATGGATGCAGTGCCCGCTGGCGCACCTGCGCCATAGGCGTTCAGCCAGCCATCCTTGGTCGGCTCGGTGACCGTGATGTTGACCACGACTGCCAGCACGTCGGCCGGCCGGTTGGGCACGCCACCTTGGTTGAGCAGCGGGATGTCGAACGTGAGTTGGCTGGGTGTCGCCGGCTTGGGCCCAGGGTTGGGCTCGTTGACGGGCGACTCGGCGCGCGAG
>JANNFQ010000296.1:0-10723 GCA_031380045.1 Acidimicrobiaceae bacterium | reverse complement strand
CCAAGAGATGCAGCACGTCGTCACGCCAACCTGCGGGCAGGTCTGCCGCCACCCCGCCGGGGCGGATGAAGTTGTGGTTCATCCGCAAGCCAGTGACCTTTTGGAAGAAGCGCAGCACCTGCTCACGCTCGCGCCAGCCGTAGATCATCATTGAGACCGCGCCCAGGTCCATGCCGTTGGTGGCCAGGAACAGCAGATGGCTGCTCATCCGATTCAGCTCGCTGAGCAACATGCGCATCCACACGGCACGTTCGGGGATGTCGTCTTCGATGCCCAGCAGCTTCTCGACGGCCAGCGAGAACACGAGTTCGTTGTTCAACGGGCTGACGTAGTCCATGCGCGTCACGTTGGTGCCGCCCTGCATGTAGGTCAGCGCCTCGCCCGTCTTCTCCATGCCGGTGTGCAGGTAGCCGATGATCGGCTTGCACCGCAGCACGGTCTCGCCCTGCAGTTCCAGCATCAACCGCAGCACGCCGTGGGTGCTGGGGTGCTGCGGCCCCATGTTGATGATCATGGTCTGATCGTCGGCCGGATCGACCGGGATCTGCCCCAGCTTGGCGGCATCGGCCTCGCTGAGCCGCAGCACTGCGCCGACCTCGCGCAACAACTCGCGAGCCGTCAATTCGCTGCGCGGCTTCAACCCCTGAGCCGGCTCGTTCCCCTGCTCGATCGTGTCCAGGATGCTCATCAGATACACCCAGGCCCGCCGAGAGCAGGCGAAGCGAAGCGGAGCCCAGTCGAGGCCACCAGTACGGTGCTCATCAGCTGTGAGCTTCTTTGAACTGGACCGGGATGCGGCCGATCTCGTAGTCCTTGCGCAGGGGATGACCCTCCCAATCCTCGGGCATCAGGATGCGACTGAGATCGGGATGGTCGGTGAAGACGATGCCAAACATGTCGAACACCTCTCGTTCCATGGCCTCGGTGCCCGGGTACAGGTCGAACAACGTGGGCAGGGTGGTGTCGTCGGCGGGCACCTGCACGCGCAGACGAATGCGGAGGCGGTCGCGCAACGACAGCAGGTTGACCACGACCTCGAAGCGTTCAGCCGCGACATCGGCGGGCACCAAGCGATTCGGCATGAGCAGGTAATCGACCGCTGTCAGATCGGCGCACATCTCGTAGCCGTCGGTCAGTAGTGCTTTGACGACCTCGATGTAGCGCTGCCGCGGCACATGCAACACCTGTTGCCCGAACGAGATCTGCAACGCGCACCCATGCACGGTGACCGGCTCAGGTGCGGACTCCTCCGCCACGTCGGTGGGTTCGCTCATGGTTCAACGGACCCCGAGCAGCACGGGCATCGGCGAGGCCGATGCCGGGATCTCGGTGACATGTACATCGGCGCCGCCGCCGGTGGCGCTGCGGCGGCGCGTGATCTCGCCGTCTTCGATCAGTTGGTGCAGCGTCTCGATGGCGTGGATGAGCGTCTCGGGGGTTGGCGGGCAGCCGGGTGCGTACACGTCGACCGGCACGACCTGATCGACACCCTGCACGATGGCGTAGTTGTTGAACATGCCGCCGCTGCTGGCGCACACGCCCATCGAGATGACCCACTTCGGTTCCATCATCTGGTCGTACACCTGACGCAGCACTGGGGCCATCTTCTGGCTGACTCGGCCGGCAACGATCATGATGTCGGCCTGCCGCGGCGACGCCCGGAAGACCTCCATGCCGAACCGGCTGAGGTCGTAGTGCGCTGCCCCCGTGGCCATCATCTCGATGGCGCAGCACGCCAACCCGAATGACGCCGGCCAGCTGCTGCGGCTGCGCGACCACTTGACCAGATCTTCGATCTTGGCGGTGATGAAGTTGTGGTCGAGGCCACCGAGGCCATGGTCTTTGACATCCTGAACGACACCCATCAGGCAGCCTCTTCCTCGAGCCGACCCTCGACACCCACGCGGCGAATGGTGCTGCTGGTGGTTCGCGTGTCTGACACGGCGACGTCCAATCGTTGAGCCCGCTGCACCGGGCCCCAATCGAGCGCTCCACGGGCCACCACGTAGACGAACGCTGCGAAGAAGACGACGCTGAAGGCCAGCATTTCCCAGAACGCATAGCTGCCCAGGAACACTCGGTCGACCGCGTATGGATAGATGAAGATGATCTCGATGTCGAACATGATGAACAGCATCGCGACGACGTAGAACGTGACGGGAAAGCGCTCCGGGGGCTCGCGGCTGGGCACGATGCCGCATTCGTACGGTGCTTCCTTGGCCGACGACGGACGGCGCGGCGCGAGGAGACGCGACGCGAAGAAGCTGAGCGCTCCGAACAGCACGGCCACCACCATCAGGCTGACCACCGGCAGGTATTGGCCCACTGGCTAGGCCTTCGCCGGAAGTGCGAGTTGGCTGCGGTTGTACGCCACGCGCTTGTCGCGACTGTGCAAGAGCCAGACCGAGAACAAGAGCACGAGCAGCGAACCGACGGTGATGAAGCCGGCCGGCTCGCGACGAGCGCCCTGATCTCGAACCATGTACACGTACTGGTGCGGGCGGGCCTCGTCGATGACGGCCACGGGCGGCGCACGGCCCGGCTCGGCGCGCTGCGCCAGCACCGGCGCCACCTCGACCACCACGTGGCGGGGCTTGTGCCAGAAAGCGATGAAGTCGATCTTGCCGTCGGCGAATCGGGGGTAGCGCTCGCCGCCGTAGTCGAACACGTTGACCACCCGGAAACCGCCGGCCTGGAACGCCCCGGATTCGATCAGGTAGAGCTCGGCCTGCGAGCTGGTCTGTCCGTAAGCAGCAGCCGACGTGGGCAACTGCTTCCAGCCCTCGCCGACGAAGTGCTCTTGCACTGCCTTGGCAACCTGCACGGGCTCGGCATCGGCCTGAACCTGCACAGGATCATTCAGCGCGCCAGACTGCACGAGCGAGTTCGTGTCTTGCAAGATGGTGCGGCCGTTGACAGCTTCCCAGGTGGGCTCGGGGCCTTTCAGGCCGATGCCGTAGGCCCACCACATGGCACCCATGATGAACATCCAGCCGGCCAGCGCGGCGAATGCGATGAGGAAGCCGAGGCGGGCACCCAGGTTGGTCAGCAGGATCAGATACACGCTGCCCATCAACGTGAAAACGGCGATGACGATGATGAGGATGCCGCGCAGCTCGGGCATCCATCCGCCCGGCCCGGAGTTCACTCCGGCTTCGGTGGCGATGAGTCCCATGACGTGGTTGAGCTGCGGCATGGCGCCGGCGACGAGGTTCACTTACAGGCTCCGAACGAATTCGACGATGGCTGTGATCTGTTCATCGGTCAGGACGGCGCCGAACGCCGGCATCCGGCCGCTGCCCTGGCCCTGCACACCGTAGCGCTTGCCGAATTCCGAGCCGCCCTTGATGAAGGTGACCATGTCGTCCTGGTCGGGGAACTGGCGAACGGTGGAACCGCCGGTTAGGTTCCAACCGAACGCGCCACCACCCGTGGTCTGCGGGTCGCCCCAACTCCAGACCTTCGAGTGGCAAAGCGAGCACGAGTACGCACCGGCGGCGATGTCCAGGCTGAACAAGGCCTCGCCCATTGCCTCGTCGACGGTGGCGTACTTGCCGCTGTCGACCAGCTTCTGGGCGGCGATGGTGGCGGATTCGTCGATGTCGGCCTTGACCTTTTCGGGCAGCGTGCCCGACGCACACACGCGATCGTCGGGCTCGTTGGCGGCGCAACCCTCACGTGGGATCTGCAGCGATCTGATCTTCGAGATCAGCGTCTCGATCTGCTGAGCGTTCAGCGGCCCCCCGCCTGCCAGACCCCATGGCGACATGGGCGAGAACGGGCGGCCGTACACCAGGATGAACTGCACCTCGGATTCGTCGTAGCGGTACAGCACGTTGTTGATCGCCGGTGCATTCCAGTTGACCGCCGTGACCTCGCCAGTGAGGGCATCGGTGATGGTGTACGGGGCTTGGCCGCCGCCGCCGTTGGCGCCATGGCAACCAGCGCAGTTGTAGCCGCCCTCGGCTGTGGTGGCGAACAGCTTGCTACCCCATGCGATGAACGTTGCTTCCTTCTGGTCCTGTGCGCCCGCCTGGCGGCTGGGCTCGAACACCCAGTACAGCGGCAGCGCGATGACGATGACCACGAGCAGCAGCACGCCCAGCAACTGCACGCGTTCCAGCCGGCGGCCTTCGAGGGCCTCGTCGTCGTAGTAGGGCCGACGGTTGGGGGCCAGTTCGATCTCGGAACCCAACGTGGGTTGCGCCGAGCGTCGGTTCGCGAAGTAGTAGACCACCCAACCGAGCAGGGTGATCACGAAGATCACCCATGCGATCGCAGTCGTTGCCACAGCCAGCATGAACTATTCGCCTTCCTTGACGGTGCACATCATCACGCTCATACGCAGTGAGGACCTTCTGCTTCCTGACCGGTGGTGTTGGTGCCGATGGGCTGGCCGGTGTACGGCGTGCCCGTGTCGATGACGACATCGCCACTGGCCGACACGGTGAGGGCGAAGTGATCCATGCCGCGAGGCGCCGGACCACCCTTCTTCTCGCCGACGTGGTTGTACTGCGAACCGTGACACGGACATTCGAACCACTGACTGCTGACGCACTGCGGAACACGACACCCGAGGTGCGGGCACTTCTGCCACATCGCGATCAGTCCGGCCTCGAGGCCGGGAATGAGTGGCGCCTGGTAGGCGGCCTTGCCCTTGGGGAGCGCGCCGGCCGGATACTCGGTGATCCACGAGCGCGCCTCGGGTGCGTAGAAGAAGCCACCCGACGAGCGAATCGTCGAGATGATCTCGTCCTTCTTGCCCACCCGCACACGGCCACCGAATCCGCCTGTGGCGAACGGCCACAGGAAAGCCACGAAGCTGGCGGCGGCAAACGTCAGCAAGCTGGCGCTGGTGAGGGTGATGGCGGCGCGATTGAAGAACTGGCGGCGGCTGACACCGATGGCTTCGGGATCGGGTGGAACCCACACGGCCGGAGCCATGGAATCGGCCTTGACCAAGCTGGTGCCGCGCTGCTCGGCGATGGCTGCTCGCTCGATGTCGCGGCCGGTGAGGCCGGCGGGCAGATCGACTTCGGCGTCGCGGTCGCGACGCTTGGTCTCGCGGCTGAGCGCCCCGGCGCCGCGCACATCGGAACGCCGTGCCGCGGTGATGAACGCGACAGCGCCCAGAACGGCGATGACGGCGATGACGATGGCGATGACAGTTGCTGCACTCATGTCGACCTCACAGCTCGAAGAAGACGCCGTCTTTCCACGGCAGGGTGAAATTGAATCCCGGCCCGCGGAAGAACGACCCGATGATGACCAGGACTGCCCAGAACATGATGTGAACGGTCATCAGCGAGGTCGCGAACTTGCGATCCTCTGGCTTTTGGGATGGGTTCTTGTCGATGAACGGAGCGAGGATCAACACGATCAGACCGACTCCCGGAATGGTGACGCCGGCAATCATGGGGTGAAACATGGTCAGCAGTTCCTGCAGACCCAGGAAGTACCACGGTGCCTTCGACGGGTTGGGTGTCTGGTTTGGGTTGGCGAACTGCAGCAGTGGAGCGTTGACGAAGACCGAGAAGATGAACGTGAATGCCAGGCACAACAGCGAGGCCACGAACTCGGCCGCCAACAGGTGCGGCCACGTGTGCACCTTGTCGACCGGGGTGGCCTTCACCTCTTGGATCGAGCCGCTCTTGACCACCGTCAACAAGCGCTGGGTGTTGCCGCCCGGGCCGGCGCCCACGGGAATGCCCCCGCTGGCAGGCGCGGCCTGCACGACGCTGGCCACCTTCTCTTGGACGGCAACGCCGCCGCCACCCGACGCCTCGCTACCGTCGGACTTGGTCTTGGCGGCGCGGCTGCGCTCGAGCAGGTGGGCGGGAATACGGGGATCGGAAGCAGGTTCGGACGCGGCAGCGGGTGCAGCTGCCTCGGCCGCGGGCGCTGCGTCGGCGGCAGCCTTCTCGCGAGCCGCCTGAGCACGCTTCAAGAGGTGTTCGGGGATCTCAGTCACAGCACGCTCCCTCGACTCGCTGATTCGTTGATGCGTTCATCACAGGGGACCCGAGATCCCGCCGTCTTTGCGGACACGCCAGAAGTGAATGGCCATGAAGATGACGATGACGAACGGCAGCAACAACACGTGCAGCACGTACCATCGCAACAGCGTTTCGCCTCCGATCTCCTTGCCACCCAACAGCACGAAGCGCACCTCACTACCGAACACCGGCGTGTAACCCATCATGTTGGTACCCACTGTCACTGCCCACAGTGCCAGCTGATCCCACGGCAGCAGGTAGCCGGTGAAGCTGAGCAGCAGGGTCAACATCAGCAGCACCACACCGATGACCCAGTTGAACTCGCGGGGGGTCTTGTAGGCACCGTGATAGAAGACGCGCGCCATGTGCAGGAACACGGACAGCACCATCAGGTGCGCGCCCCATCGGTGCATGTTTCTGACCAGTAGGCCGAACGTGACCGAGGTCTGCAGGTTGGAGATGTCGTTCCAGGCCTGGGTGGCTTCGGGGCGATAGAAGAACATCAGGAAGATGCCGGTGACGGTCAACAGGATGAACAGGAAGAAGCTGAGCCCGCCCAGGCACAGGGTGTAGCTGACCTTCACGGCGTGACGCTTTACCTTCACCGGGTGCAGGTGGTACAACACCGAGTTCATGACCACGTAGCTGCGGTTGCGGGGGCTATCGGTGTAGCCCTTGCGGAAGATCGAACCCGGCCGGAAGATGCTGTTCCAGGCCTGACTGCCCTGCACGTCGTTGACCGCCTTGGTGGCGCGGTCCTTCGCCGTCGGGCGAGGGGATTCGTCGATGATCTTGGCCATCTCGTTCTTTCCTTTACCGCGCTTGCGTGTCGAGGTCTTGCGTGTGGAGGAGCACGTTCACAGCCGCATGCCGTATGCGTAGCCGTGGTTGTTGGTGCGGACGTGGGAATCGCCGTTGTCGGGTGGCGCGCCGACCTTGCCCAGGATGATGACCCCTGTGGGGCAGCGATCCACGCACAGGGCACAGCGGGTACAGATGTCGTCGTCGATGATGAACAGCACCTGGTCGCTGGGATCCACACCGGGTTGTTCGGTGTTGGTGGCTTCTTCGATGGCCGTGGTGTTGACCATGTGGATGCACTTCCACGGACAGATGTCGACGCAGCCCTCGCACATGATGCACTCGGTCTGGTCGATGTGGATGAACTGCTTCGGCTTGACGGCCTTCGACAGGTAATCGGCATCGACCTCGACCAGCTGATACGCGTCTGTGTACGGCATCATCGGCGGGTTGGCGTCGGTACGTGCCATCGGTCAGGCCTTCTTCACCAATGGCCGACCGTATGTAGAGGTGGCGACCTCGGTGCTGGTGGTACGTCCACGGTTCTGCCACACGCTCCACAGGTACATCATCAGACCGAAGTACCACACATGGATCAGCACGACCACGGTGTCGCGCAGCGCTTCGTATTGCATGGTGAACGGGAAGTTGCCGCCGAATGCCTTGGGCTTCAAGATGTCGAACGGTCCGTACAAGATCTTCGCCTTGTTCCAACCGAGGTCCTTGTCGGCGTGGTCGATCCATTGGTGTGGCACCACGCCGAACGAGATGAACATGACTGCGAAGGTGAACACCGCTGCCAGCATGGCTTCACCCCACGTGGTGGGGGTGCCCTTCGGGCGACGCTTCGAGTAGGGGATGACCAACAACGCCAGACCGGTTGACAGGAAGAACGAAAAGAGCAGAGCCTGGTTCACGCCGGGCCATCTCAAGACATCGATCGCAAGTTGCACTCTGGCTTCACCCTTCTGTCTCGTGTTCGGCCCTGGCGGGTTGGTCGGATCGGTTGTTCGGGCACGCGATGAGCGAGACGGCGTGGGCCTCGTGAACACCTGCACAAACTGTAGTCACGTTGCCCTCGGGTGACACCAGTTCGCGGCGTGATTGGTGCCCGGACCAGTGACGACGTAACTCGAGAGCGACATGGTGCTGTCGGTTTACCACGCCGAGCCCCGCCAGGCGACTGGTTGTGCATTCGTGCACGCGCAGTGCGCCGGGGCTGCACAGATTCCGTTTCGAGATTCCTGTTTCCAGCGTGCCGCCGTCTAACGTGCACTGCCGTGACCGAGATCCCCGAGCATCTCCTCAAGCGCAGCCAGGCCGCCAAGGCCAAGGCCGCAGGCGGCGAAGCGCCGGCCGATGCCCCCGCCGCCGGTTCGCCGGCACCCGTCGCCTCCGAATCGACCGCAGTTGCCGCGGCGCCCAAGGCAGCCGCCCCGGCCAAGCCGGCCGGCCCCGTCGGTCCTCCGCCGCCCAAGCCCGACATCGCCGTCGTGGCCGCCGCCAAGGCACGCAAGAAGATCCCCTTCTGGGCCATGGCCACGCTCAGCCTGCTGCCCCTGTGGGTGTTCATGTATGCCCGCGGGCTGACCCCGAAAGAGCCGAAGGTCAGCGGCCCACTGGGTGAGGGCGCCGAGATCTACACGGGCAACTGCTCCACGTGTCACGGCGCGGCCGGTCAGGGTGGCCTCGGTTATCAGTTCGCCGGCGGCGAGGTGCTGAAGACGTTCCCGCACATCGAAGACCAGCTGCGGTTCGTCTACAGCGGCACGTTGAAGTACGAACAGGCCGGGGTGGCCATCTACGGCAACCCCGATCGCGCCGGCGGGCCGCACGTGGCGCACGCCAAAGGCATCATGCCGGGCCAGAGCCTGGAGAGCGGTGGCGGTCTGACCGAGGCGCAGATCCTGGCCGTGGTGTGCCACGAGCGCTACACCCTCGGCGGCGCAGATCCGACGGCCGCGTACCAGGAAGAGTTCGAGAAGTGGTGCAGCCCCGAGGCGCCCGCATGGGTGGGCCTCGAGACCGGCGAGCTGACGTTCTCGAACATCGCCGACTCGCTGGACGACACGTTGGTCGTCGGCACCGAGCCAGCGGCCGGCAGTCCAGCAGCCCCCTGATGCGGCTGGGGTCGACGCCATGACGTCGGCCGAACCCGTCGACGTTCTGGTCATCGGGGCGGGACCGGCCGGAGCAACGGCCGCCTACTGGCTGGCCAGCCAGGGCCATCACGTGACCGTGGTCGAGCGGCGCGACTTTCCCAGATCGAAGGCGTGCGGCGATGTGCTGACCCCTCGTGCCGTGCAGCAGCTCGACGACATGGGCCTGGCCGCAGCATGCCAGCAGTGGCATCAACATCGAGGTGTCCGTCTGGCCATCAACGGCCGCTCCCGAGAGTTGCCGTGGCCGAAGCATCCACAACAGGCCGACCATGGGTTGGTCGCACGTCGCCGCGAGCTGGACCAGATGCTGGCCGTGCATGCCGCCAACGCCGGCGCGACGGTGCTGCACGGCCAGGACGCCGTCGAACCGATCGTCGAACGCGGCTTCGTGCGCGGCGCGATCGTCAGATCGGCGGTGGGCACCACTCGGCGCATCGAGGCCGACTACCTGGTGGTGGCCGATGGGGCGAACAGCGTGTTCGGACGATCTCTGGGTACGTTCCGCGCCCGCGGCTGGCCGTATGCCACAGCCATCAGGTCGTACTGGCATTCTCCCCGCCACGACGAGGCGTTCATCGAGACATCGTTCGATCTGACCGACCGCTCCGACAACATCCTGCCGGGCTACGGCTGGGTGGCGCCTGTTGGCGACGGAACCGTGAACATCGGCGTCGGGCTGCTCAGCACAGCGCACGACTTCAGGGGCACCAACGTGGCTCACCTGCTGGACGACCACGTCGTTGGTCTGGCCGAGCGCTGGGGCTTGCAACCCGACCGGCCGACGGGTGTGGTGCGCATCGGCCGCATCCCGATGGGCGGCTCGGTGCGGCCCACCGCGGGGCCCACGTATCTGGTCGTCGGCGACGCCGCTGCAGTTGCCAGCCCGTTCACGGGTCTGGGCATCGATGCGGCCATGGAGACGGGGCGGCTGGCAGCAGACGTGTTGCACGAGGCGTTGGTCGATCACTCGCCGGCCGCGTTGCAGCGATATCCGCGACTGGTCGATCAGGCGTACGCCGAGCACCACAAGGTGGCGCGCCTGTTCGCGCGGCTGTTGGGTCGCCCGACTGCGATGCGTCAGGTGTCGCATGCGGTCGTGCGGTCGCAGATGCTGGCCGAGATGGTGCTGCGGATCACCAGTGGCTCGTTGCGACCCGACCACCTCGGCGCCCCCGAGACCGTCGACCGCCTGGCGCGCACGATCATGAAGGTCGCCCCCGACACCTGAGATTGCTCGGCCCGTACTCGGCCCGGCCCGGTTTGGCCCGGCTCGGTTTGCGTGAGCGCACAAACGCTCCGCGCCTTTGGGTGCTCACCCAAACTGCGTTCCGACAGTTTCGAGCGATCGCCGCCCACTGAGTTTGCTCTCATTCGAGCCGCCAGCACCACCGAAGGCTTGACCTGAAGCCACGGTCGAATCGCACGTTGCGGGCCTGCTGAGTATCAAGTGGCTGCGCCGACCGGTGTTGTCGACAGTGAGCGAGGTCTGGTCGATCGATGGTTGTCGAGACGGTCGTTCGTGGTCGGTGTTGGACACGAAACCCTTGAAATATAACGGTTTGCTCGTTGTCATAGTGGTCGAACACCAGTACGATTGGGTGATGTCGACGGAAGGGTGCCTGGAGGAGGTCGTGTCCTTCGATGACCTCGTCGCCAGTCTCGGTCACCTCGAACGATTCGGTGCCAACGTGGCGTTGGCCGCCGCGAAGTTGAACGTGTCAGGGATGTGGGCCGCAGACGGTGCCGTGACGATGGGCGCGTGGC
>JANNFQ010000283.1:0-8379 GCA_031380045.1 Acidimicrobiaceae bacterium | reverse complement strand
TTGGGCGAAGCCCGACCGCGCAACGCGATCGGCCTGATCACCCAGGTGCTCACCTCGTGGGACGGGGCCTGGTACCTCCGCATCGTCCGCGGCTGGTATCCCACGTCGATCCCCTCCGACGTGACCTACAACGATCTGGAGGCGCGTGCTGCGTTCTTCCCGGTGTACCCGATGCTGGTCCGGTTGGCCGATCTCGTCCTCCCGGGCGGCGATGTGTTCGCCGGCGTGTTTCTCAACTTCGTGTTGGGCGCCGTCGCCATCGTGCTGGTGGGCATGCTGGCTCGTCAGCTGTTCAGCGAACGGATCGCCTACCGAACGATGCTGCTGATGGCCTTCTTTCCCGGCAGCGTGGCACTCAGCCTGACCTACAGCGAAGCTACCCTCATCGTGCTGGCGGCGGGTTGCCTGCTGCTGCTGCTCCGTGAACAGTGGGTGGCTGCCGGCGTGCTGGCGGCCTTCGGCACGGCCACGCGTCCCAATGGCCTGGCGCTGGTGGCCGCCTGCGCTGTGGCGGCGCTGCTGGCGATTCGCCAGCGACGCGACTGGGGGTCGCTGATCGCTCCGGTTTTGGCGCCCGTGGGTTTCATCGCGTTCCAGCTCTATCTACGCGTTCGCACCGGCGAATGGGCGTGGTTCCGCGTCCAGACGCAGGCGTGGGACGAAGGCACCAGCTATGGCTACACGGCGGTCCGCAACACGTTTCAGGCATTCCTGCACCCGCTGGCGTCGCCCACCGACATCCTGACCGCGGTATCGGTGGTCGTCATGGTGGGCATGATCTGGGCCATGCGCCGCCGCCCGCTGCCTTGGGCGCTGGTCGCCTATGTGGTGGTCGTGCTGTTGCTGATGGTGCTGCCCAGCACCGTCACGGCCCGGCCGCGATTCCTGTTCACCGCGTTTCCAGCGTTCATCTCGATTGCTGCGTGGTGGCCAGAGGAACACGAGGAGGCATGGGGTTTGACCATCGCCCTGTGCACAGCAGGTCTGGTCACACTGACCGGGTTGTACGGCGTCCTCGGCGCCATCCCGTGAACGAAGCGGGGCCGCGGTCACGGTTCGATCCGCGCCGCTGGCGCTTTCCTGGGTTGGGCGTGTGGCTGCTTGCCGCGATCACGTATCTGCCGTCCATCACCGCCAAGCCGGGCCGCATGCCCACCGACACAAAGCTGTACCTGTATCTCGACCCGTCGCGACTGGTGTCAGACGCACCGTTCAGCTGGGACACACGTCAGTTCGCCGGCTGGGTGCCCCACCAGACCATTGCCTACCTGTGGCCATCGGGCCCCTGGTTCATCGCCTTCGACAAGTTGGGTGTGCCCGACTGGATCGCCCACCGACTGTGGATCGGCACCATTCTGTTCCTCGGCGGGCTGGGTGTGCGCTGGGCGGCGCGCCATCTGGGTCTGACCACGGTGGGCGCAACGATCGCCGGCGTGGTCTACGCCACCTCGCCGTACATCCTGCCGTACGTGTCGCGCACGTCGGTCATGTTGCTGCCATGGGCTGCAGTGGGATGGCTGGTGGGCTTGACCATACGCGCCACGACGCGCACCCGATGGCGCGACGCGGCAGTGTTCGCGCTGGTCGTGCTGACAGTCGGTGCCGTCAACGCGGCAGCCCTGGCGTTGATCGCGCCGGCGCCAGTGCTGTGGTTGGTGCACGCTGCGTGGCAGCGCACCATCAGCTGGCGCGCCGCCGTCATCACAGCGGTCAAGCTTGGCTCGCTCAGCTTGCTGGTGTCGCTGTGGTGGATCGTCATGCTGCTGGTGCAAGGGCGCCACGGGGCCGACGTTCTGGCGTTCTCGGAAACGCTCGAGGCGGTGTCGCACACCTCGGTCAGCACCGAGACGCTGCGCGGGCTGGGCTACTGGCTGTTCTACGTGCGCGACCCGTACGCGTTCACCACCAGCGCTTCGGTCGACTACATGAACTCGGTCAAGATCATCCTGGTCAGCTGGATGTTGTTGGCGGTGTGCCTGCTGGGCCTGGCCCTCACTCGATGGTCACAGCGTCGATACGCCGCATTGGTCATCGGCGCCGGAATCATCCTGGCGGTCGGCGTGCATCCCATCGACGACCCATCGCCGCTCATGAGCCCGCTCAAGGACTCTGCCGTTGGATTGGCGTTGCGCAGCAGCACCCGTGCCCTGCCGCTGAGCACGTTGGGTCTGGCGTTGGGTGCCGGTGCACTGGTGACTGCAGCAGGGTCGATTCGGTGGCGAGCCCGTCACGCGCTGGCACCCCTCGTGGTGGTGCTGGCCTTGGCCAACCTGCCCGCAGCGTTCACCGGTGGGTATGTGGACCCAGCGTTGGAACGCGACCAGGATGTGCCCGAGGCATGGACACAGGCTGCGGCCGCGCTTGACGCCGGCAGCAGCGAGTACCGGGTGCTGCAGCTGCCGGGGTCAGAGTTCGGCGCGTTTCGGTGGGGATACACCGTCGACCCTCCCGTGCCCGGGTTGACCGACAAGCCGTTGGTCACTCGCGACCTGCTGCCGCTGGGCAGCCCTGCAGCCATGGATCTGCTGTACGCGTTGGACAACCGAGTGCAGGCAGGCACGTTCGAGCCGCAGTCGCTGGCTCGCGTCGCCCGTTTCCTGGGCGTCGACACGGTGTGGGTGGCCAACGATCTGGCCTTCGATCGGTTCCGAACGCCGCGACCCGAGCCGTTCTCGCAACTGTTCTCGCTGCCTCCGACCGACCTCGGTCAACCGCAGACGTATGGCACACCGAAGGTCAACGTGCCCGACATCTCGATGCTCGACGAGCAGCAGTTGTCGCAGAGCGGCATCGGTGCGCCATTGGCCCCGGTCGAGCTGGTCTCGGTCGAGCAGCCCGTCGCCATCGTGCGCGCAGCGGCCACCACTGTGGTGCTGGCCGGCAGCGGCGATGGAGTGGTCGACGCTGCTGCTGCAGGGCTGCTGCAGGGCGACGAGGCCGTGCTGTATGCCGGCGATCTGCAGGGTCTGGGGCTGCGCCTGAACAGCGACGCGTTGCCCGACGGCGCACTGCTCATCGTGACCGACAGCAACCGGGACCGCGCCATGCAGTGGCGCGGGTCGCAAGACGTGCTGGGCATGACCGAACGCGGCGGCCCCGACCCCGATGTCACCCGCACTGACACGGCCGACCATCGCCTCGATGCGATCGCGTCCACCGACGAACGCGACCAGACCATCGCCGTGTTGGAGGGCGACCTGCAGGTCAGCGCCAGCTCGTACGGCGAGCTGTTCGCGTATCGGCCGGAAGACCGCCCGGCCATGGCCGTGGACGGCGACCCCAACACGGCGTGGCGCGTGGCCGACCGTGCGAATCCTGTCGGTGAATCGATCGAACTGTCGTCCACCGATGGAGCGCTCAGCCTGTTGCAGGACCAGCGCCCCGACAGCAACCGCTCCATCACGCGGGTGCGCGTCCAACCAGCAGGTGGCGGTTCGGTCATCGTCGATCTGGACGAACGCTCGTTGGTGGCGCCCGGCCAGCCGGTGGCCGTGCCATCCGGGGTACCGGTCACGATCACCATCGATGCCGTCGCCGACCGGCCCGAGGGAACCGACAGCGGTTTCAGTGCAGTCGGGTTCGCCGAGCTGGGCCCCGTGGCCGCCGAGTACACCCGCCTGCCGCAGCGACCTCTCGACGACATCGACGACACGCGGCCGGTGGCGATCGTGATGACCCGCGATCGTGTGCGCCCCACCAATCGTTGGCGCGCCGACCCCGACAGCAGCCTGCGTCGCGAGTTCTCGTTGCCGGTTGCTCGTGCGTTCGACGCCACCGTCACCCTCCGACTCGATGCTCGCGCCGGCGACGTGTTGATCGACGCCATTGCCGGTTGGACGGGTCTGCCCGTGGCCAACCGGCGTCTGACCGGTGTGCCCGATGCCCGAGGCACCAATGCCGTCGATGGCGATCTTGCCACCGCATGGACCACGCCGTTCGGACAGGCAGTCGGCTCGAGCCTGACCATTCCGGTGCAGGTGGGCCCGGTTGCCGACGCGTGGGCGGGCGACGCAGCGCTGCAACTCACACAGATCGCCGACCTGCAGCACAGTCCGATCGCGCAGGTGACGTTGACCTCCGACCAGTTGGCCGAGCCCGTCGTGCTGAACGTGCCGCCCGCCGACGCGCAAGGGCACAGCCAGTTGGCCCTGACCGCCGAACAGGCTGCTGCCGTGTCGGTCAGCTCGTCGGTCACGGTCACCATCACCGAGGTTCGGTCGGTCACCACCACCGATCGGCGCTACGCCGAGCAGGTGCAACTGCCTGCGGCCATCGCCGAGATCGACCTACCCGTCGCAGCAGCCAACGCCACGGCCGTGGCCGATTGCCACAGCGGCCTGGTCGCTGTGGACGGCGCCCCAATCGGCGTCTCCTTCGGCGCCGATGCAGCCGCACGGCTGATGGCTGGACAACCGGTCGATGTGGCCACGTGTGATCGACCCATCGCCTTGAACGCAGGTACACACCGCATCACCAGCGTGCCCGGCGTTGCGACCGGCATCGACGTCGACCGCGTCACGCTGCGCTCGGGAGTGGGCGCCGCGGTCGGTACCGGGGTCGCGACTGGGGTCGGTACCGGGTCCGATGTCGCAACAGAGAGTGCGACGCAGAACTCGGTCGTCGATGTGCGCCGCACCCGTACGGTCAGGCAGGCCACGGTGGGGCCGTGCCCGACGGGCTGCTGGCTGATCCTTGGCGAGGGCTACAACGACGCCTGGACCGCAAATGGGCCCGACGGCGATCTGGGTACGCCCGTGCCGATCAGCGGCGGGTTCAATGGCTGGTGGCTGGCGCCCGACGACGGTGTGCGCACCATCGAGATGCGGTGGTCGCCGCAGGGCGGCCTGGACGTGGCGCTGATGGTCGCCGTCGGCGCCGTGCTGATCTGCGTGGTCATCGCCATCACCGATCGCCGCGTGCTGCGAGCCACCGTGGGCTTCGAGGCACCACAGTTCGACATCGAACCCGTGCCTGCCACACGCGCCCAGCTCGCCGCAGCCGCGGCAGTGCTGGTGCTCGGCTCGGCGTTGGTCATCCAGCCACGCTGGGGGCTGATTGCGTTGGTGCCAGCCGCAGTGGTCGTCGTCATCCGCAAGCCCCGACTCTTGGCGCTGGCGTCGGTCGCGGCCGCTGCCGTGTTGGGGCTGATCTCGGCCAGACGCCAGTACAACGCGCGGTTCTTCGCCGATGCCGCGTGGCCCGTTCGGTTCGACGACCTGCATGCGGCCGGCCTGTTCGTGGTGGTGCTGTTGGTGGCCAGCAGCCTGTCCAGCAACGAGCATGGGCTGGACCCCGGCGCCCTTCACAGCCCCGGTCGCGGCCCACATCGCATGCGAGATGGCGGCCAGGATGACGCCGCCGAACCAGCCGCGCGTGCACCCGACGAATCGATGTGACCCTCACCCCTCGATGTGTTCGATCGAGACGTCAGCCTGGACTCGCACATTGGTCAGCAACCGCACGATCATGACGGCTGCAGCGATGACCACCGTGGGTTCCATGGACGAGCGGATTCGGTGGCCGCCGTAGAAGACGATGGTCGTCACGACCACCGCTGCGCACGGCAACAGCAGCAGCCACCGAGTTCGGCTGTCGACGCGCCGCAGTCCCATGACCGCCGCCACTCCGAGGGCCCACCACGAGACGATGCCCGCCCACGATGCCCACCGATACCGCTCTTCACCGACATCTTGTGCCACCAGGCTGTCGAGCCCGTACAGGTCCAGCGAGCGGCCGATGCGCGCGGCGACCACCACCGGCAAGCGCGTCAAATGGGCGCGTGCGTAACTGACCGCCAACGTCCGTTGCCGCGCTGACCGCACCGATGGTTCCTCGGCAACGTCGTATGCGGGGTCGTCGACCACACAGAACAGCGACCAACCCCCCATGTTCGGCCCGCCGAACGAGCCGTCGCAGTAGCTGCCCAGCAGCGTGGTGCCATCATTGGTGGTCAAAGTCACGGGCCGTTCGAAGCGGCTGAGGTTGAACGCCACCCAGGGGGACACCACCAGGACAGCCGCGCCCACCACCACCGCTGGCCGGATCAGGCGCTCTCGCCACGACACCGGTCTCGGCCCCAGCGCCGCAGTGCCGGGCGCCGTCGAACGAAGTGTCGCAGCATCAAGCATCGCCGTGCCGGACATCGCCGTGCCGGATTGCCGTGCAGCGCAGCCAGGTGGCCGGCCCACGAACCACAGCATCGCCGCCAGGCCGGGCACCAGCAGGGCCAACTCGCTGCGCGCCAGGGTGGCCAGCCCGGCCAGCACCCCGGTGACCGCCACGACACGCCAGCCGGGTGTCGACATGGCCCGATGTGCGGCCAACAGCACTGCCGTGACCAACAGCATGCTGAGGCTTTCGCTCATGACCAGACCGTCGTTCATCCACAGGTTCGGGTACACGGCCGCGATGGCCGCTGCGGTCACGCCAACTCGTGGGCCGCCCAGCCGGCGGCCGAGCAGACCGATCGCGACGATCGTGCCGATGCCGAAGCAGACCGTGAGCAACCGCTGCCAAGGCAACGGATCGTCGACCCAGCTGACGGCGGCCAGCAGCAGCGATGTCAGCGGTCCGTGCTCGGCACCCGGCTGGTCGACGAAGATCTCGCGGAACCATCGACCCTCGGCAACCTGCCTGGCCTGCACCGAGTAGTAGATCGAGTCGTTCAACAACAACTGCTGGTTCCACTTGTCGAACACCAGCACCGACAGACGCCAGAGCGCGCCGACGATCACGGCGATCAACAGCCCCCGACGGAAGCCGCGTGGTGAATCCATCTCGACGGACTGCATGACGGAATCGGCAAGCCTAGGTGCTGGGGTGTGCCCGGGCATTACCCTCACGCGACCGTCATGGATCGATTCGACGCCTCCTCGCCAACCGACGCCCCAGACCCCGCCGACTCGCTGGTCGTGCCGGGGGTGGATGTCGTCGTCGATGTCGTCGTCGATGTGGTCGTGCCCGCGTACAACGAAGCGCACGTGCTGGAAACGAGCATCGAACGCCTGCACGAGTATCTCAGTCAGTCGTTTCCCTTCAGTTGGCGGATCACCATCGTCGACAACGCCAGCACCGATTCGACCCTGGCCATCGCCCAGTCGCTCAGCGATCGTTGGGCCGAGGTGCGCGTTCGACACCTCGATCGCAAGGGCCGCGGCTTGGCACTGCGCGATGCGTGGATGCACAGCGACGCCAAGGTGTGCGCGTACATGGATGTCGACCTGTCGACGGGACTGGATGCGCTGCTGCCGCTGGTCGCCCCGTTGATCACGGGCCACAGCGATGTGGCGATCGGGTCTCGCCTCGCCCCCGGGGCCACGGTCGCCCGCGGTCCGCGTCGAGAGATCATCTCGCGCACCTACAACTTGATCTTGCGCGTCGTGTTCGCCAATCGGTTTCGCGACGCGCAATGCGGGTTCAAGGCCATTCGCACCGACATCGCCAGATGCCTGCTGCCGGCGGTCATCGACAACAGCTGGTTTTTCGACACCGAGCTGCTGCTGTTGGCCGAGCACAACGGGCTGCGCGTGCACGAAGTGCCGGTCGACTGGGTCGACGATCCCGACAGCCGCGTCCATGTCAGCCGCACCGCGGCGGACGATCTGAAGGGCGTGTGGCGCCTCGGCAAGTCGTTCCTAGGCGGTGGCGGCAAGGTGGATCTGGGCGATCGCCGGCGCGCGCCGCTGCGCGACGACATGGGGCGACAGGTGGTCAGCTTCGTTGCCGTGGGCGCGCTCAGCACTGCGGTGTCTCTCGCGCTGTTCCTGCTGCTGCATCCGTTCGTGCATCCCATGGTCGCCAACGTGTTGGCGTTGGCAGCAACTGCCGTCGGCAACGCGTGGGCCAATCGACGCTTCACGTTCGGCCATCGCAGTCGTGTCGACCGAGCACGGCACTACACCGCCGCGGCTTCGATGCTGTTGACTGCCATCGCTGTCAGCACGGCTGCATTGGCCCTGGCGCTGTGGGCCGACGGCGGCATCGTCGCTCAATCGTTGACCGTCATCGTCGCTTGGGCGCTGACCGCCGTGGGTCGCTTCGCGCTGTTACGCGCCTGGGTGTTCCGCGACCCGCCGGCCGAGTTGACAGGACACACGATGATCACCCGCACCTAGGTTCGGCAGCACGGTGACACGACGGGGAACACTCCTCCGTCGTCCTTGCTGGTCGGTCCAGTCGTCGTCGCCCGCGCCGGCTCGAGCGGTGGTTGCTGTGCCCGACTTCATGTCCATTGTTGGTTGGGTGGGCCGGTGGTCATGATGGTGGTGCCGGTGTGGTTGGTGACGGTGAGGGATCGGTCTGGGGCGAGGGTGAGGGTCCAGTGGTTGGTGTGGATGATGTCGTGGTGGTGTTTGCAGATGGGTGCGAGGAGTTCGATGT
>JANNFQ010000268.1:0-1760 GCA_031380045.1 Acidimicrobiaceae bacterium | reverse complement strand
GCTCGCGTCGTGCCACACGAACTGCGAAGTAGAGGGCGCCCACCGACAGCAGCGGCGTCGCGATCTGCGAGTTGCCGAGCCGGCTGAAGATGAGCAGCCATGACGACACCCCGGCGACGAACATCGCGATCACCGCCAACTCGCGGTCGACCAGCTCGCGCACGAACGCGTAGGTCGTCCCAAGGACGCCCAGGCTCGTGACAACGGATGCCAGCTTCAGTCCCTCGAAGTCCAGATCGGTGAACGAGACGACCGGGGTGATCAGGTAGTGGTACAGCGGTCCTGAGCTGAGGACGAAGTTCGTCGGCCAATGACCGAGCTGGATGTTGCGCACGTACTCGTAGACGATCGTGATGTCGCCGAACATCTCGCCGGGCAGCACCGCCAAGTGGACAAGACGGAACAGTACGGATGCCACCACGGCACAGCCGGTCAGCGCGTACAGCCACCGATCAGTTCGCGCCGCCGCCGGGCGTGCTTGACCCACGGCTGGCGCTCGTCTACGACTCGGTGATGGTGACTGACTTGATGTCGATTTCGACCAGCGGAGGGGTGCCGTTGGCGGCCAATGGATCGGCCAGGTTCTCGAGCGCCTGTACGGTGGTTGCGTAGCCCGAGGTGACAGACCCGATGATCGAGTACTGCGGGGGAAGGCCAGCGCCGTTCTCGCCGGTGATGACGAACCACTGGCCGCCGCCGCTGTCGGCTGCGCCCGTGTTGGCCATGACCACCATGCCCTCGGTGTAGTCACCGGCGGCGGGCAGTTCGTCGGGCACCGTGTAGCCGGGAGCCGTTTCATCGTCGCCCGGGCGACCGCATTGCACGACGAAGTCCTTGATGATGCGATGACAACCCGTGCCGTCGTAGTAGCCGTAGCGCGCCAGGGTGACGAAGTTGTTGACGTTGCCGGGCGAGCGCACCGGGTCGAGTGTGATCGTGAACTCGCCCTTGTTGGTGACGACCTTCGCCGTGAACGTCTTGGCCGGGTCGATGCACAGTTTGGGCGCACCATCGAAGGAATCGGGTGTGTCGCTGGAACCGTCGGCCTTGGGGCACGGGGCGCTGCCGTAGGCGAAGGCCTCGGCGATGGTGGTCGTGGGTGCCGCGGTCGTCGTCGGCGCGTTGGGGTCGACTGTGGTGGTGGGCGCTGGCTCGGTGGTGGAGGCGAACGGGTCGAGAGTGGTGGCCGTTGGGTCGACGGTGGGCGGCACGTCGGTGGCTGGGGTGTCGTCGCTACCACCGAACAGGTAGGCCAGGCCGAACACCAGGATCAGGCCACCGATCGCGAACACGCCGATCTGGAACGATCGCTTGCGGGTCTTCTCCTTGCGAGCGTTCTTGGCCAGCTGTTCAAGACGTTGCTGACGGTTGGCCTTTTGACGTTCACGCTTGGTAGTACCCACGAGGACCGCAGGATAGCGGTCTGTTCGTTGGCACCGTCGTGCGGGTGGGCGGCAGGCGCCGGGCGGAACAGCCCCGCTCGACCCCCGGCTTACCGACGCCCCGCTGGCAGCAGGTGGGGCTTCACCAGGCACGGAGTCGCAACAAGTGCTCAAGTCGCGCGCTCGGAGTGCCGAATCGAAAGCGTCGGACCTTCTCCGATCGCAAACCCCGGTAGGCGGATTCAACGCAATGACAACAGGCGACAGACTGATCGGCCGCGGCGTCGCGCTGGTGGGCCTCGCCTTCGGTGCGGCCTACCTGGGTTGGCGAATCGTCGCCACGCTGGCCGGCGCCCCGGTGTGGCTGGCAGTGGTCAC
>JANNFQ010000216.1:0-7132 GCA_031380045.1 Acidimicrobiaceae bacterium | reverse complement strand
ACGACATCGCGTGGATCAAGCCCGGAGCCGACGGCTCACTGCGCGCGATCAACCCCGAGGCCGGATACTTCGGCGTCGCCCCAGGCACCTCGATGGCCACCAACCCGAGCGCGATGGCCACGATCCGCGCCAACACCATCTTCACCAACGTCGCGCTCACCGATGATGGCGATGTGTGGTGGGAAGGCATGGACGGCGACGTGTGGTGGGAAGGGATCGATGGCGACGTACCGGCGCACCTGATCGACTGGAAGGGCAACGACTGGACGCCCGCATCCAACCAGAAGGCCGCGCATCCGAACTCCAGGTTCACCGCTCCCGCGGTTCAGAACCCCGTTGTCGATCCTGAGTGGGACAACCCTGCGGGGGTCAAGATCAGCGCGTTCGTGTTCGGTGGCCGCCGTTCAGGCACGATGCCGCTGGTCCATCAGTCGTTCAACTGGGCCCACGGTGTGTACCTCGCGGCCACGATGGGCTCCGAGACCACCGCCGCAGCGTTCGGCGAACAAGGCGTCGTGCGTCGCGACCCGTTCGCGATGCTGCCCTTCGCCGGCTACCACATGGCCGACTACTTCAACCACTGGCTGTCGTTCGGTCGCTCGATCGAAAACCCGCCCAGGATCTTCGGCGTCAACTGGTTCCGGCGTGACGCCGACGGCCGATTCGTGTGGCCCGGGTTCGGCGAGAACATGCGGGTCCTGCAATGGATCGTCGCACGGACGCAGGGCCAGGCGAACGGGCTGGAAAGCCCGATCGGTTGGATGCCACGCTTCCACGACCTCGACTGGACAGGCCTCGAAGACTTCTCCGAAGCCGACTACCTGCACGCCATGTCCCTCGACCGCGACGACTGGGACAAAGAGATCCTCTCCCACGACGAGCTGTTCATCCGGCTCAACGATCGCATCCCCAAAGAGATGATCGCCATCCGCGACTTGACACTCTCGGCGCTGTGGCGCTCCCCCCACCACTGGGAGATGAACCCCGACCCAACCTGATCGGTGGAGTCACCACGTAACGGCCCCATCTGCGCTCCACCGGACGCGCAAGAGTACGGCAGCCGCGTGCCCGACGATGATCGAGGTCCGCGGTGTCGTGCACGGCGTCGGATTTCGGCCGCTCGTTCAGGAACAGGATCGGCTGGTGATACGTTCGGTTCTTGGCTCGTATCGATTCGATGTCACCGTCCGGCGACGATAGTGCGTGATTCCAGGATCCTCTTCACCTGCCGTCCTCTGTCGGGTCACTTCGACCCGCTGGTCCCGCTCGCCGAGGCGGCCCGCGATGCGGGCCATACAGTCGGATTCGCGTCAGGAACTCCGGTGGCGGGGCATGCACGCGATGCGGGATTCTTAGCGTTCGAAGCCGGGCCACCGGACACCTTCCGCGCCGAATGGGCGCCTCGGTTTCCGCACTTCACGACGCTGGTCGGGGATGCGCAACGCGAGTTCTTCTTCACCGAGATCTTCGCCAATCTGGAATTGGTGCCGCGAGCGGCCGACCTCGAGTCGATCATGTCGCACTGGCGACCACACCTCGTTGTCCACGAGATGGCCGAACTCGCTGCCCCGCTGATCAGCACAGCGCAGGGCGTCCCCTACGTCGATGTCGGGTACGGCTCGCTCATCGATCGTGCACTGCTCATGGCCGCAGGCACAGCCGCCGCCCCGCACTGGCACGCCCGCGGCATGGAACCCCACCCCCTCGCCGGGGTGTTCCGTCACCTCTACATCGACCCGTGCCCGCCCACACTCCAGAACCCCGAGATCGCCGATCTCACGTCGGTGCAACAGCTTCGGCCGACAGTGACCGAACACGTCGACCAGCGGCCGTCATGGATGATCTCGCTGCCCTACAACCAAACCGTGTATCTCACTCTCGGCACGATCTGGAACACCGACATCGATCTCTTTCGACTCGCGATCGACGCGCTGGCCAACCGCGTCAATCTGATCGTCACCATCGGCCGACAAAATGATCCGGCGATGTTCGGACCGCAACCGGCGGGAGTGATCATCCGTAGCTACATCCCGCAGGACGAGCTCCTTCCGTGGTGTGATGCCGCCGTGGTCCACGGCGGATCGGGAACAGTGCTCGGCGCGCTCGCCCACGGTGTTCCGTTGCTCGTGCTGCCCCAAGGCGCCGATCAGTGGAGCAATGCCGAACGGGTAGCGGCGGCGGGTGCGGGTCTCCGTCTGCTCCGCGACGAAGTCAGCATCGACGCCATTCGTCACGCAGTGACCAAGCTGCTCAACGAGCCCTCGTACCGACGCACATCCACAACAATCCAGGGGGAGATACGAGTCATGCCATCCGCCGCGGCAGCGATGACTCGAATCGAAGCACTCATGAGCTGACTCCAGGTCTGCTCTGTGCTGCTCGGGCGACCCAAGCTGGCGTTCGGGTCGCGAATGGTCCAGCTGGGTCCCGATCCGATGACCGATGCGACCGCACTACTCACAACGAGCCGAAGCAGACGCTCGACCGGCAGCGATTGTGGGCCGATCTGCTGCGGTCTCAGGCGCTGGCGTTCAGCCTCGTCGGGTTGCGACGGTCACATTTCATTCGGGTCGGATTGCCAACTGGTTGAGGACGCTGACGGTCTCGAGCGCCGCCATCGCTGCCTCGGCGCCTTTGTTTCCGGCCTTGGTGCCGGCGCGCTCGATGGCCTGCTCGATGGTCTCGGTGGTCAACACCCCGAACGCGACGGGGATCCCGGTGTCGAGTGCGACCCGTTGGATACCGGCGGCACATTGCCCTGCAACGTGTTCGAAGTGGGCGGTCGAGCCGCGGATGACCGCGCCGAGACAGATCACTGCGACGTACTCGCCCGAACCCGCGAGACGTTTCGCGACGAGCGGCAGTTCCCATGCGCCCGGTACCCAGACGACATCGATATCGGCGGAAGCGACACCGTGTCGGGTGAGCGCGTCAACGGCTCCGTGCCTGAGCCGTTCAACGATCAGGTCGTTGAACCGGCCGCAAACGAGCGCATATCGCCCTGCCGTTGCGATCAGCTGTCCTTCGAACGTTGTCATCGGAGCTCTCCGGCATCTGCGTGGGTCTGGGCGGCGGCCGGGATGAGGTGGCCCATCCGGTCCCGTTTGGTGTTCAGGTAGTCGCGGTTGTCGTCATGGGCGTCGATCAGGATCGGAACCTGCTCGGTGATTTCGAGACCCCACCCGTGGAGTCCTGCATGCTTGGTGGGGTTGTTGGTCATCAGCCGCATCGTCGTGACACCGAGGTCAACCAGGATCTGGGCACCGGTCCCGTACTCGCGACTGTCGACCGGCAACCCGAGGGCGATGTTGGCGTCGACGGTGTCGAGGCCTCGGTCCTGCAGTTCGTAGGCGCGTAATTTGTGCTCGATGCCGATTCCGCGGCCCTCGTGGCCACGCAGGTACACCACCGCTCCGCATCCCTCAGCGGCGATCCGTCTCATCGCCTCGTGCAACTGGTACCCGCAGTCACATTTCCGGCTGGCGAAGACGTCGCCCGTGAGGCACTCGCTGTGGACCCGCACGAGCACGTTCGACGCACCGGCGATGGCTCCGTAGGTGAGGGCGAGATGGGTGACTCCGTCGATGACAGATTCGAATGCCAGACATCGGAACGTGCCCCACTCTGTTGGCAGTGAGGCGTCGGCGACGCGTGTGACGAACTTTTCGTTGATCCGTCGATACTGGATCAGATCGGCGATCGAGATGAACGGCAACGTGTGCTCCTTCGCAAATGCGGCGAGGTCTGGGGTTCGGGCCATGGTGCCATCGTCGAGAACGACCTCGCACAGGACGCCGGCTGGCGCACGCCCGGCCATGCGGGCCAGATCGACTGCTGCCTCGGTGTGCCCGGCCCGTTTCAGCACACCCCCCGCGCGTGCCTTCAACGGGAAGATGTGGCCAGGCCGGTTGAAGTCGCCCGCCAGCATGGTCGGGTCCGCGAGTGCAGCGCTTGTGGCGGCCCGATCGGCTGCGGAGATCCCAGTCGTTGTCCCCGCTTTGAGATCCACCGAACAGGTGAACGCCGTGCCCTGGTTCTCGGTGTTGTCGGAGGCGGCGACCATCGGAGGGAGTTGGAGTTCGTCACAGCGCTCCTCGGTGAGCGCAACACAGATCAGACCCGACGTGTGGCGGACGAAGAAGGCGATCGCCTCGGCGTCGGTGGCATCGGCAGCCATGATCAGGTCGCCTTCGTTCTCGCGATCTTCGTCGTCGGCGACTACGACGATCCCCCCTGCCGCGATCACCGCGATCGCGGCCTCGATCGAGTCGAACAGCGCTGCGCTCATGACCGGCACTCCAAGAGACGCTCGAGATGTTTGGCGATGACGTCGACTTCGATGTTGACCGGCGCGCCCTCGGCCTTGTGACCGAGCGTTGTCACCGCCATCGTGTGCGGGATGATCGCTGCGGTGAACCCGTCGTCGGTGGGCGTGACGACTGTCAGGCTGATCCCATCGACCGTGATCGATCCCTTCTCGACGACGTAGCGTCGCAAG
The DNA here is from genome assembly GCA_031380045.1 of Acidimicrobiaceae bacterium. Taxonomy (GTDB): domain Bacteria; phylum Actinomycetota; class Acidimicrobiia; order Acidimicrobiales; family Ilumatobacteraceae; genus VFMC01. Next base: position 2,634 of record JANNFQ010000216.1, on the reverse strand, counting down.
TCGTCCGGGATCCGAACCTGGAGATCAGGGGCAGGATGAACGATCACGCCGACGGCGTCGACGTGACCTTGGACCAGGTGCCCGCCGAGGCGATCTTCGAGCCGGACCGGTCGTTCGAGGTTGACGAGTTCGCCCACCTCGAGGCTGCCGAGGCAGGTGCGTTTGAACGTCTCGTCACTGACCTCAGCTTCCCACCAGTCGGAACCAGATCCGACCAGCGTGAGGCAGCAACCATTGACCGCGATCGAGGCCCCGACAACTGCATCGGTCAGGACCGCTGCTGCTTGGATGCGGAGCACCCCGTTGTCGATTCGATGGACTGTTCCTTGTTCTTCGATGATGCCAGTGAACATGCGAGGTCTTTCGTGTCAGGGATCGGTGGAGCCGATCTGTCGGGGAATCGATAGTCATGTGGCGTCCAGTTCGATACGCAGATCGGTGCCGAGCCCAGTGACGGAGCGGAATCTGCCGCGCCAGATCGAATCGATGCTCCGGGCGGCCGGACCGTGGAACATCGCCATCGCGTCGCTGCCGGCGGCGAGTGCCGGTGCCAGATAGACGACGTACCGGTTCACGAGACCTGCGTGATGAAAGTGGTGGGCGACAGTTGCGCCGCCCTCGACCAACACCTGGATCACCCCGCGCTGACCCAGTTCGTCAAGCACCTCCCCGAGATCGCCGGACAGTTCGAGGCACGGCCGGACTCGTGCTTCCGATGGAGCTCGGCCGAGGACGACGCGCAACGGATCGCGGCCGTCCACGTGGCGCACCGTCAATGCAGGGTCGTCGGTTCGGACGGTGCCCGCGCCGACGAGCACGGCGTTGCTTTCGGCACGGAGTCGATGGACGTCGGATCGGGCGTCGGGGCCGGTGATCCAGCGGCTGGTGCCGTCCGCCGCGGCGATGCGGCCATCGACAGTCGCGGCCAGTTTCAGGATCACGAACGGTCGTCCAGTCCGGCGGTGAACGAGGTACGGCTCGAGCTGGGACTCAACCTCGGCGGATCGCTGCCCGACGGACACCTCGAGGCCTGCCGCAACCAGAGCGGCGATACCCCGACCCATCATGCGGGGGTCGGGATCTTCGATGCCGACCACGACGCGACGTATTCCGGCAGCGACGATCGCATCGGTGCACGGCGGTGTGCGGCCGTGGTGAGCGCATGGCTCCAACGTCACCGTCAGCGTGGCACCAACCGCACGATCACCAGCTGCAGCCAACGCCACGACTTCGGCATGGGGGCCGCCCGGCGGTCTGGTAGCACCGTCAACCATCGTTCCGTCCAGGGCGGTGACGACGGCACCGACCCACGGATTCGGAGCCGTCCAAGCGCGCACGGCAGCACCGTTGGCAATCGCCCGTTGCATCGTTGTCGAGTCGTCCACCCAGTTCCCTTCTGGGGGACGCGACGACAACGGTCACGCCACAAGCGCGCTCGCCGAAGCCGCGCCCCTTGCTCTCATCCGGACTGTGACCGTTGGCCCTGGAGTTCCACCAGATCGGCGCTCGACCCGAAGGCCGAGCGTTCGCGGACTGTCACCGCCGGTTGGGAATTTCGCCTCACCCCGCAAGGGGCTACTCAGTTCTGTTTTGGTACGCACCCTAACATCGAGGTGGTCCGCGCCAAAATCAAAGGAAGCGACGTCGGGTGCGGTGAGGTCAAGAGGATGCGGGTGCAGGGACTCCGCGGATCGCCGAGGGACCGAAGGTCGTGGCACAACTCTGGCACCAGAAGCCTTGTTCGAGTTCGGTGCCACAGGGTGCGTGGACCAACATCGTGGGTCGTTGCCCCGTGGACAGATGTTCGTCGCCCCAACGCACGAGGGCAACGATCGCCGGCGACAGCGCCGCGCCCATCGAGGTCAGTTTGTACTCGTAACGCGGCGGATGGTCTTGGTAGAGCTCTTTGGTCATGAGCCCGGCTGCAACCAGTTTGCGCAATCGTGCGGTCAGAATCGGGCGGGCGATCCCGAGGTCGGAGCAGAACTCGTCGAAACGGTGGATACCGCGAAACGATGCGCGGAGAACGAGGATCGACCACCGATCACCCACCAGCGCCAACGTTCGTTCAATGGTGGTCGCGTCGCGAACCCGCGAAGTGTGGTCGGCCGCCCCGTGTGGTGGATCGGTAGTGGCTGCGGCAAAGACAGGGGCTGGCTTGCGACGCGGGCTCATCGCGCACAGTCTCTCGCAGGGATGCTCCGCGAACTAGCCGTGACGAGTTCTAGATCAGAACTGACTCTGGTATGGTCGCCCGATGCACACGGACAGGACCGACAAATCGCTGCTCGCGACACCGCTCGACAGCTTGATGTCGATGGCTCGAGCAGTGCGTGACCTGCAGTTCGGGACACGGGTCACATACTCGCCAAAGGTTTTCATCCCGTTGACCCAACTGTGTCGCGACACGTGCAGCTACTGCACGTTCGCCCAGCCGCCAGCGAGGCTGGAGGAGTTGTACCTGTCGCTCGACCAGGTCGGGGCGATCGCCAGGAGGGGTGCCGCGGCGGGTTGCCACGAGGCCTTGTTCACCCTCGGTGAACGACCCGAACTGCGACACAGCCACGCCCGCGACTGGCTCACCGCGCGGGGCTACGACTCGACAGTTGAGTATCTCGCGGCGGCCGCTCGGCG
>JANNFQ010000186.1:0-18735 GCA_031380045.1 Acidimicrobiaceae bacterium | reverse complement strand
GCCACGCGTCTCGATTGACATCTGAACAAGATCAGATACAGTGCCAGCATGGCGAACGCCGCTACAAAAATGTCCTACAGCGGATTCCTACGCGGCCCCACCGTTGCCACGGACGCCGTTGAAAGCGGTGATGTCCTTCTCGAGCGACGCGATGGTGTTGATCTCGTACTCACGACCGTGACCCGAGTGAGTGCGAACGACGAAGCCCTCTCATTGGGTGCGGTGACATTGCGGGCTCTCAGCCGATCCAACCCGACGATAGTGGCTGCTGCGCTCGCAGAGCAGCTGCCCTGGCTGACCTGGCTTCCCGACGCCGACCGTCTCGCCTGCACCACCGAGCTCGTCAACGACCTCGCCGCCAGCGCCGCTCTGCACACCTTCACCAAGTTCCACCACGATCTGGTCGCATGGAAGCACACTGCCGAAGTGTGGTCTGACCCAGAGCTCGCCCGCCGGCTCGCTGGAACCTTCGACGGCGACGGCGGTGAGGTCGCACGGCCACAGGCGTGAGCGGCCGCGGTGCCCCAGTCGAACGACCAAACCCGTGGACCTTCCTCTTCGGGGATCTCACCGCATCCAAAGGCTGGGAAGAACTCAAGCGCGCCGCGCCCAACTCAGCCGACCAGGCTTGGGTGGCGATCACCTCTGATCCGAGGCGTACTGACCATCGACAACACCAATTGAAGGGCTCGCTCGGCACGGCCAACCACAAAGGTCATGTGCTCCCGCAATGGCAGTACGAATGCACAGGAGGCGGTCGGGTCTGGTACGCAATCGACGAGGCGGAACGGATCCTCGTGATGACCCATGCCGGCACAGCCCATCCCAAGCAGACCGACAAGCCGCGACGGAAGAAGCGCTGACAGCGACGACCGCCACGAATCGAGTCCGGGCAGCATCAACTCTGGCGGACGTACTGAACCGGGCCTTCACCGGCCGCGGTTCTGGTACGACCCCATGGTGGAGGTGAGGGGAATTGAACCCCTGGCCTCTACATTGCGAACGTAGCGCTCTGCCAACTGAGCTACACCCCCGATGGGACTCAGGACTCTACCAGGGGCGTCTCTCCGAGCAACCTCCTTCGCGGCATCACGTGACGGTCGACGAGTGCCACACGGCGGGGAACTGATCCACGGGTTCGAATCGGCAGATCACGCCTGTCTTGATGCTGTCGTGTAGCCGTTCGGCGAACTCTGCGTCCTGTTCGCCCACGGCGTCGAAGACTCGGCCCAACGACTTGCGAACCGCCACCCGCGCCCGTTCGACGCCGTCGGCAAACGCCCGTGACCGACCGTTCAGCCCGATCGAAGGACCTAGGTGGTCGAGCAGCTCATCCAACTCGACGCGCAGCTGTGCCGCTCGCTCGAGGTCGTAGTCGGCATCGGCCTGGTCGATGTCGCGATGCAGCTCGTCGATGTGTCCGCGATACGCGCGTAGCGTTGCCACGTCGTTCACGTCGTGGCGAACCGACGACTCCAGCTCGCCCGCCAGCTGGGCGGCAGTCACATCGATCCATGGTCGTTCCAGCAGCTGGCGCAACCGTTGCACGCCGACCGAATCGGCAATCTCGACGACGTGGTCGCCATAGGTCAGGCGCCACGTGGCGCCAGTTCTGGCGATCTCGCCATCGGGCACCGGCACTGCCCGCAACCGCTCGGCTGCGTCGCTGCACAGCCGACGGGCACGTTCGACCAAACCGAAGGCGTTCAGGGCGTCGACCGATGTTTCGACGTGGGCTCGGCCGCGGGCCACGTCGCCGGCCATCGCTCGCTCGATGAGCGCACAGCCCAAGTCGCCGTCGCTGATCGCCGCCATCACTCGATTGCCCAAGCGATGGTTCTGCTCGACGGCCTGCTCGAAGTGGTGGACGGCCAGGTTCACGTCGCCCAGGGTTCGTGCCGCGACGCCCAACGAACGTTCGGCCGAACCCAGGCACACCACGGCCAGCGATCCCATGATGGGCAGGTGCCGGTACGGCAGCAGCGATGAGTACACGGCCTCGGCCGTCTTCAGGTCGGACAGCATCATCGCCGCCTCGGCGGCACAGAACATGGTGATCATCCAGTTGCTCGACGTCTCGACGCTGCGCGGCACACGTGTCATCACATGATGCAGATCGGCCCTCGCCTGGTCGTCGTCGCCCAGCATCGCGGCCAGCACAGCGGCCGCTGCGCGAGGCGCCACGTCGCCCTCCACCAGGGTGGGCGATTGTGCGACCTGGCGGGCCAACGGCAGGATGTCGTCGGGTTGCATCTGCATCCAGCGAATCGTCAACAGGTGACCGCCGTAGTAACCCATGGCGTCGGCGTCGCCGATGCCGGCACCGAGGTCGAAGCAACGTTGCGCCGCATGCTCGGCCGCGTCGATGCGCCCATCGCGCAGCAGCCGCATGACCTCGATGGCGTCCAGGACGAACAGCACGGCGGCCACGTGCAGCGCATCGGCGCGCACACGCACCTCGGTCAACGCGCGCTCGGCGCGTCGATCGCCGATGAGATACAGATCCACCGCGCGCCACAACACACCCATCAGACCCAGCACCTCGTCGCCGGCCATCGCGGCCACGCCGATCAGCTCGTCGGCGATTCCGATGCGCTCGGCGTTGGTGTTCGCCGGGCCCAGCAGCGTGTGGTGCCACAGCGACAGCGATTCGGCCAGTACCAGCGGATCGCCCATCTGCCTGGCAGCATCGACGGCGTCACGGACGTCCGACGCTGATCCGTGCCCCGTGTAGATCAGCTCGGCGGCACGTCGCGTGTGCAGCCGAGCCATCAGATCGGGTCGATCACCGTTCAGCCGGACAAGTGCTCTGTCGACCAGCGCCATGAATGCTGCATGGTCGCTGGCCGTGCGATGTTCATGAACCCAGATCCCCCCCAACCCCACGGCCGCCTGCGCCAGCTGGGCAGGATCGTCAGCCTGCTCCGCCGCTCGACGGAACCACGATCGCGCCCCGCGTAGGTTGCCGGCGGCAAGCTCGGTGCGTGCCACTTCCAGCAACAGACTGGCGGGGGCGACCAACCCGATCGTGTCGTGCAGCCCGACCGCTTGCGCCAGTAGCTGCGACGCCGATTCGTAGGCGACACCAGAGACCAGTACTCGCGCTGCCCGCTGGCAAGCAATCACGGCTTTCTCGACGCTGACCGGCTTGCGGTCGATCGACGCGATCGCAACACGATGATGGGCCGACGCCAGGACGTGTTCGGTGGCGGTTCCGTCGGTGTGCTCCAGCACGAAGGCAACCCGTTCGTGCAACCGGGCCATGTCGGTCGACGACCTGCCCGCCAGCACCGATTCGGCCAGCAGGTCGTGAGCGAACCGGCATTGATCACCATGCACGGTCAGCACGCCGGCCGCCTCGGCACGCGACAGCACGTCCAGGACGGCGCCCTTCTCGATGTCGACCGCAGCCATGACGAGCGGAATCCGAGCGAGTGGACCCAACGCAGCGGCGACGGCCAAAACCTCTAATGCCGTGGTCGTCAGACCACCCAGCCGGAGCTGCAGGATGGTCCTGACCGAGTGCATGCTCGGCTGTACCGACGCACTCCCGGCGGCCAGCAGTTCGCCGACGAACAACGGGTTTCCACCGGTCACATCGTGCATCACATCGATCTGGGGCGGCGTGACCGATCGGCCGACGCGATCCAGGAGCGCGGCCAGGTCGTCTGTCGACAAGGCCGCCGGTCGCACGACGATGGTGTCACGCGCCAGCTCGCCGATCGCCGCATGAAGGACCGGATCAACAGGATCGACGCCGATCATGTCGCGTGCCGTGACGACGACGAGCAGCGGCGCCGCGCGCAGCGAGCGGACCACGAAGCGGGCCAGCAGCAAGGCCCCCGGGTCGGCGGCGTGGGCATCGTCGATCACGATCAACACGGGTTGTGTGGTCGCGATCTGCGAGACCGCATCGGCAACAGCGCTGAACGTCACGAATCGATCGTGGTCGGCATCGGCACCGATGGGTGCCAACACGTCCGGCGACCCCCCGAGCTGCGTCAGCACGCTCTGCCACGGCCACAACGGCGGGGCACCCGCGCCCAGCCAGCCGACGCCCCACGCACACCGGAAGCCGGCGTCGCGGGCGATGCGTAGCACCTCGGCGGCAAGACGGGTCTTGCCGATACCGGCCGGGCCAACGACGCACACGGCCCTGCCGAGCCCACCCATCGCATCGGCCACGGCGTCGTGCAAGACAGCAAGTTCGCCCTCGCGGGCGACCAACGGCAGTTCGCCTCGCAGGGTCGACACCGGCCAACACTACGGCAGGAGGACGATGTCACAGCCATGTCACGCCTGAGGTGCACACCCATCAACTGCACGAGAGGTCGTCACATGAACTTCCGCCGAACATCCCTTCGATTCTTTGCCGTCGCCGCACTGGTCACCGCCGCATTCGGCGTGCAAACGGCGATGACCGCCGCCCCGTCGGCGCCGTCCCAGGTCATCACCATCGATCCGGCGCGCATCCTGGATACCCGGCAACCCCTGGGCGTGCCGGCCATTGCGCCGGTTGGACCGAACTCGTCGATCACGGTGCAGGTCACCGGAGTGGGCGGCGTGCCGCTGAATGCGACGGGCGTGATCGTCACCCTGACCGCCGCCAATGCCACACTGCCCACGTTCATCAGCGCGACGCCGACTGGCACCACCCGGTCCACCACGTCGGTGTTGAACCCGGGCGGCCCGGCCGCCATCGCCAACACGGTGACGATGTCGCTGGGCACGGGCGGCAAGATCGACCTGTACAACCTGGCCGGCAACGTGGATCTGATCGCCGATGTCAGTGGCTACCTAGTGCCGAAGGGCGCCACCGTGGTGACCGAGTCGATCGAGCTGCTGGCCTACAGCGGAACAGGCACCGCCCTCGGCTTGCCGAATGTTCTGGGCTGCGTCGACCTGCTCGACACAGGCGAGTTGTTGTTGGACGTTCCGTTGCAGCACGGCGCCGCGGTCCAGCAGGTCGTCTTCCACTGGTACGACAACGACACCGCCAACTTCACCATGTTGATCAGTGAGATCGACGGCAACTTCAACTTCAACGGTCCGCCAACGGCTGGCAATCTGGTCGGCGGCCAGGTCTCGACCACCGGAGCCGTGGGATATGGCAGCACCACCGCAAACATCACTGCTGGCGACGCCGTGTCGGGCTCGGTGCGATACATGATCGACGCGTTCACCCTGGGTCAGAACGCGCTCAACACGTTCCACATGTTCTGCGGGGCGACGGTCACCTACTCACGAGTGGTGTGATCGCCCGGTGCGGCCGGCGGGCCGCACTAGGCCGCGTTGAACCAGTGGGCGTCGCTGTAATGACGGTCCTGCTCGAACTGACGCATCTGCGCCAGTTTGTAGCAGTACCCGCACAGCGACACGAACGAGAACGCGAATGCGTACACCATGGCCGACGACTTGGTGGTGGCCGCCAAGAACAGGGTGAGCCCGGTGGCCATCACCAACAGGAACAACACGTTGGTGCGACGGCGACGGATGATCTCGCGCTGGCTGATTCGACGAGCGGGCTGCGGCCGGTGGCCGCGCAAGGTGTGCCCGTGCAACGCGTGATCGCGGCGCTGCAGCTCGCCGGTGTTGGCGTCATCGTGAGCGATGACACCGTGCACACCGTGCGAGCGCTGCATGGCGGGCCGACCGGTGGCCGCTGGGCGCTGCAGTGGCGACTGCGCCAATGGGCGGGCCATGGACCGCATGGGGGTCATCGATCGAGTGGGAACGGTGCGCTGCAGGGTGGACAACTGCCGACGGAAGTCGGTGACCGATGAGCCGGGCCGGTTCTCGAGGCGGGAACGGAGCAACGGCGGCAACAGCACGGCTGCCCATGCCGCGGCGACTGCGAGGAGGACGATCTTGCCCATTGGTTACCGTGCCCTGCGCTTCTGAGTGTGGTGGTCGGTCATGGTGAGGTGCGAGCGAGATGAACGCACCCTGTCCAGCAGGGAACAGCCCGTCTCGCCTTGGGTTACGATTCTACTACGTTCGTGACAGTATCCGAAACATCGGTCGAGTTGTCGTCAGCCTGCGGACTGCGTCGGTAGACGCCCGAGCGGCCACCGGTTTTCTCCCACAGCGCCAGTTCGCCGATGACCATGCCGCGGTCGGCCGACTTGCACATGTCGTAGATGGTCAGGGCAGCGACCGCGCACGCATGGAGGGCCTCCATCTCGACGCCGGTGCGGTCGACCGTATCGACGTTGGCTTCCACCGCAATGAAGTCGTCGCCGATCTCGAAGTTCAGGTTGACCGCGCCGACCAGCAATGGGTGACACAGCGGGATCATATCGCTGGTGCGCTTGGCGGCCTGGATGCCGGCGACCCGCGCCACGGCCAACACATCGCCCTTCTTGACCTCGCGGTTGGCGACGGCTGCGGTGGTCTGCGGTTGCATGAACACCTTGCACCTGGCGACAGCACGACGGTGGGTGGGCTCTTTCGGGGTGACATCGACCATGCGCGCGCGGCCCATCGGATCGAGGTGTGTGAACGACAGGTCACTCATCTGGCACGAGAGCGTAGTGAATGGCACGGCGGCACGCGCGATCTGTGTGCCAACCACCGGCTATCGATCTCGGCCGAGTACGCCGGCGCGGTTCAGCTCGTCCGAACCGGGCCGGTGTCGACGACCTCGAAGGCAGAGCCAGGGATGCGCTTCAGCTGTTCCAGGTCGGCGTCGTTCCACCGCGGATCGGGCGCACCTTGAAAGAACCAGTTGCTGCCGTTGTCGGCCATGATCACGCCGTAGTGCTGCATCGCCTGGGCGATGACGCGCGACTGACCGGTCAGCCCGCTGATGTCGTAGCCGGCCGACAGGCGCAGCCGCATGCCCATCGGCGGCAGATCTGGATCGTTGTTCGACGAGGCGAAGTGCGTGGCGGGCAGGATGAAGCCGCGTTGGCTCTGGGCGAACGTGACCCGAATGGCATGACGGATGGCGCCTGCCGCGACCTCGTCGTAGCGCACCAAGCCGGGCAGGATGGGCAGGCCCGCGGCGTCGGCGCTGGTCCACGTCAGCGGCCGCAGCGCACCTGTCGTCAGATCGAACTTGGCACCGCCGAATGCGGTCCATCCAGCGCCCGAACGCCGAGCGACGCCCATCTCGTACAGCTGACAGCTGCCCTGCTGCAGGACCAGCACATGGCGATCGCCCGTGCTACCGGCGCCGCCCTCGACCGGCGCGTCCAGCGGCACGGGGTACGGGCCAGCGTCGCTCTCGTCGGCGTACTCGGTGAAGGTCACTGGCACCATGGGCTGATCGGGCGGCACCACCACGTACGGGATGCCGTAGTCGGGATTCTGACCGAAGTCGGGGTGCAACATGTCGCCGCCGACTGACAGGATGCGATCGATGATCTGACGCGACCGAGGATGCAGCGGGTAGCCGCTCACGTCGACGTTCCACGCGTTGCCACTGGGGAAGATCGGGCACCCGCCGATGGACGGGCCCGGTGGCGTGATCCGCTGTGCGACTGCCGAGGCTGCTGCCGACCGGTCGACGGAATCGATGGTGGCGGGCGCTGCGGCGGCGGGCATCGCCACGATTGCGCCGCCGACCAGAACGGCAGCCACGAACCGCCCCGAGATGAAATGGTTGCCGCCGCGGTTGCGGCGGTCAGCCACCGATCTGGCTCATCGAGCGATTCGGACGGATGAAGTTGACCTGGTTGATCTGATGGCCGGCCCACTTGGTGCCGACGGCGCGTTGGATCTCCACGGTCAATTCATCGTCAGATGCGCCGGCGCGCATGAGCGCGCGGAAGTCGAATTCGTTGGTGGCGAACAGACACGTCCGGAACTGACCATCGGCCGTCAACCGCACACGATCGCAATCACCACAGAACGGCTTGCTGATGGTGGGGATGACGCCCACCATGCCCTTGCCGTCGAGGTACCGCCAACGGTCGGCCGGGGCAGCGCCACGGGCGGGCACCTGTTCCAGCGGGAACTCGGCCTGGATGGCACTGACGATCTGGTCCTGGGTGACGACCTTGTCGGTCACCCAGTGGCCCGTGGCATCGAGGGGCATGAACTCGATGAAGCGGACCTCGACCTGGTTGTCGCGACCGAACCGGGCCAGGTCGAGCACCTCGTCGTCGTTGACCCCACGCTCGATGACGGAGTTGATCTTCACTGGATGGAAGCCGGCCTCTTTCGCAGCCTCGATGCCGTCGAGCACGCTGGCCAACTGGTCGCGGCGGGTCACCTGCAGAAACTTTTCTCGCTGCAGCGTGTCCAGGCTGATGTTGACCCGGTCGAGTCCGGCCTGGCGGAGCTCGTGAGCGAGCAGCCTGAACGTTGCGCCGTTGGTCGTGATCGACAGATCGGGCTTCTGCCCTGCAAGCGGCGAATCAGACGTGGCCGGCACCCTGAGCTGAGCCAGCTGGTGAACCAGCACCGGCAGATGGGCGCGCACGGTGGGCTCGCCGCCGGTCAGACGCAGGCCGTCGACCTCGAATCGCTCGACGAAGATGCGCGCCAGCCGGTGGAACTCTTCGAAGGTCAGCACCTCGCTGCGCGGCACCCACTGCATGCCCTCTTCAGGCATGCAGTACGTGCAACGGAAGTTGCAGCGGTCGGTGACCGAGATGCGCAAATCGCGGATGGTGCGGCCGAACGGGTCGACCAGCGCAGCGTTGCCCAGGCCGGCGTTGTCGATCCCCGTATCAGACATGTGGGTCAGCCTAGCGACAGTACGATGACGTCCACCGAGCCGCCTGGCGGTACGCCGTCGCCGTCGGGCACGATTGCCAGTGCCTGGGCCGTTGCGGTGGCAGCCAGCTGGTGGCTTCCCTGCCCGCCGACAGCGCTCACGTGGTACCGGCCATCTTCGGCGAACGAGCCGAACACGCGGGTGTAGTGCGTCTTGCCGTCGGGTCGGCGCTGGATGGCCTGGTCGGCAATGGCCGGCAGGATGGGACGGTCAATGCGGACGTGGCCCATCATCTGCCGCAGGCCCGGGCGGGCGAACAGTTCGAAGCTGACCATCGAGCTGACCGGGTTTCCGGGCAGACCGAACACCGGGACGTGTCGGTCGTTGCCGTCGTCCAGCAAGCCGAACGCGAAGGGCTTGGCCGGACGAATGGACACCTGCATCCATTGCATGTCGGCGATGCGTGACAACACGGCCTTGACCACGTCGTAGTCGCCCATGCTGACACCGCCGCTGGTGACGATGGCATCGCATTCGCCGGCCGCTGAACGCAGCGTGGCTTCGAGTGCGGCTTCGTCGTCGCGCACCACACCCAGATCGACAACGTCGCAGCCGGCTTCGGCCAGCAGGCCGGCCAGCATGGTCTTGTTGCTTTCGCGTATCTGGCCGGGCGCCAGCGGCGAACCGTCGTCGATCAACTCGTCTCCGGTCGACAGCACTGCCACGCGAGCGCGGCGAACGGCCAGGACCTCTCGCGCATTCACGCTGGCCAACACACCCGCCACAGCGGGGGTGACGACGTCGCCCGGCTGGAACAGCGCCGTGCCCGCCAGTACGTCGTCGCCCGCCACGCGCACCGCATCGCCGGCGTTGGACGATCGCTTGACCAGCACCCGTGCTCCGTGGTCCAGCCGCTCGGTGTCCTCGACCATCACCGACGAGTCGGCACCGGCCGGCATGGGTGCGCCCGTCATGATGCGGATCGCCTCGCCCTGGCCGACGACCACGCTGCTTGCCGCGCCGGCCGCGACTTCATCGACGACCCGCAACTGGACTGGCACATCGGCAACATCGATCGACCGCACGGCATAGCCATCGACCGCCGAGTTGGCAAAGGGGGGAACGTCTTCGCCGGCGATGACGGTCTCGGCCAGCACCAGCCACGTGGCCTGGTGGATCGCCACCCGTTCGGGCGCCAGCACCGCACAACGTTCCAGCACGTACTGGCGGGCCTGGTCCTGAGGGATCACGAGCCGAACGGTATCCCACTCTGTCGCGGTGCACGCCCTCCACCGGGCACACTGGCGGGCGTGAGCAGCTACCTGCCGTTTCCGGCCGACGGGCACACCGCGACGTGGTCCACTTGGGACGGCGATCACCACGAGCAGTTCGACGTTCGCTGGGAGAACGAGGGCTGGACTGCGTCGGGCATCGTCGGCCGCGAGCGCGTGCAGTACGTGCTGCGTCTGAACGTGTCGTGGCAGGTGCGGCAGTTCATGTTGTTCCGCGACCTGGACGAACCCGATCTGTGGCTGGGCACAGATGGTTCGGCGCGGTGGGGCGAGGTGAACGGCGCCCATCGCGCCGAACTGGACGGGTGTTACGACGTCGATCTGCCGGTCACGCCATTCACCAACACCCTGCCGATTCGCCGCCTGCCGCTGCTGGTCGGGCACAGCGCCGAGCTCAGCGTGGTGTACATCGACGTCGAGACCCTGGAGGCCAGACCCGACCGCCAGCGGTACACGCGCCTGGAGACGCACCGATGGGGTTTCGAACAACTGGACACCGGTTTCGCAGAGGAGTTCGACGTGGATGAGTACGGCTTGGTGAAGGACTATCCAACACTGTTCCGTCGAGTGGGCTGAAGTCGAACTGCGTGGGATCCGCGCTGCTGCCACAGCTGCACGATCTGATCTCCATCGGGCAAGTACTTCACGGCCTCGCGCAGGGTGACGTGGTTCATCCGAGCCATGTCGGCGCGCAACCAGGCCGAGATCGCCGCCGGGTGCCGCCGGCGCTCGTGCACGGGGGCGCTCCACAACTCGTCGACCAGTGCAACCAACTCGTCGTGGGACAGGGTCGGTCGTTCTCGCAGAGACCGCTTGACCACCGAGCGGATGTCGGGCACCGATGTGCCGAAGTGCTCGAGATCACTCTTCAGATAGGCCTGTTCCGAGACAGCGCGCTGTGGACGCCCCAGGGCGGCCAAGTCGTCGGTGATCCGGCCGGCGCAAGCGACAGGATCGAAACCGGTCATGCCAGCTTGTGCTGCAACCAGGCCCGCAGCTGGGGCCCCATCTGCGGGTCGGCCAAACCGATGTCGACGACTGCGGTCAGCCAACCGAACGGATTGCCGGTGTCGTGGCGGATGATGTCGCTGGCCACCCCGTGGAAAGGGCTGCGCGCAGCCTGCGCCTTCATCGCGTCGGTCAGCTGGATCTCGCCACCGGCACCGGGCTGCACGCGTTCGATCTCGTCGAACACGTCGGGCGTCAGCACGTAGCGACCGATGATGATCAGGTTGCTGGGCGCATCGGCAGGTTTCGGCTTCTCGACCATCGAGCGGATGGCGATGACGCCGCGCTCGTCGATCTGGCCGATGGGGTCGATGACGCCGTACGAACCGACCTGGTCCAGCGGCACTTCCTTCAGACCGACCACACCGCCGTTGGTCGATTCACACAGCCTGGCCATCTGGTCGAGCAACGACGACGAGCCCATCAGTTCATCGGGTAGCAGCACCGCGAACGGCTCGTCGCCGACGGCATCGCGAGCGCAACCGACTGCGTGGCCCAGCCCCAATGCCTGATCCTGATAGGCGAAGCTGACCTTGACATCGCGCCCGATGGACTGCAGCCGGTCGGCCATCTGGTCGCGGCCCGATGCGCGCAGCTTGGCGATCACGTCGGGCTGGGGCGCAAAGTAGGCCTCGATGGCCGGCTTGGCGTGGCTGGTGACGATCACCATGTGGTCGACCCCAGCCCCCACCGCCTCGTCGATGATCAGCTGCAACGCCGGGGTGTCGATGATCGGCAGCAGCTCTTTGGGGACTGCCTTGGTGGCCGGCAGGAACCTGGTTCCCATGCCTGCAGCTGGAACGACGGCAGTGTGGACGTGCATGGAGTTGCAGTGTAGGAAGTGCCGTCGGCGGCGACCGGCGATACTCTTGGCACTCGGACAGTCAGACTGCCAGATCACTTCTCCCAGCCCAGTTCAGCACCACCACCACCACCGCAGGAACCGAACGATGCCCACGTACATCTACAAGTTCACCGAGACCGGCGAGACGATCGAAGTCCAGCAGTCCTTCACCGATGCCTCGCTTTCCGAGGCCGTGCATCCGGCCACTGGCGCCACCATGCCCGTCAAGAAGGTGTTCACACCTGTGGGCGTCACCTTCAAAGGTGGCGGGTTCTACAAGACCGATTCGCGCGGCGGCAAGTCGAAATCGTCCACGGCATCAACGGGAACCGGATCCGAGACCGGCTCGTCCAGCAGCTCGTCCGACTCGGGCTCGTCCAGCAGTTCGTCCGACTCGGGCTCGTCCAGCAGTAGTGCCGACAAGTCGGCGTCCACGCCGGCCAGTACGTCCAGTTCGTCCGGCACCAGTTCGTCCGGCGCCAGTTCGTCCGGCACGACGAAGCCCGCGGCCAAGCCAGCTGGCTGATTCCGGGCGGTCCCGCCCGACTTCGATCTCCTCGCGCTGCGGCGCCGCACGCTCACTTCCCCGGCACATCACCCACTTCCCCCGTTCGTCCCGACCCTTTGTCGTCGTGCTCAGGAGGCCCGTGGTGTGGTTGGCTCATGTTCGTTCGTTCGTCGCCCGGCACCGGGCCTTGTACTGGTCGTTCGTCGTCTGCCTGATGTTGGTGGTGGGCCTGACGTTGCTGACCCAGAGTCGTGGCGTGGTGCAGGCCCGCGCAGCATGGGGTACGTCGGTCGACGTGTGGGTCAGTCGCGCCGACACGTTGCCGGGCCAGCCGATCACCGCCCAGCAGCGAGCGATGCCCGCAGCAGTGGTGCCGGGTAGCGCTGTCACAGCGGCACCGCCCGCCGGCTCGATCGCCAGGCAGCACGTGGCCGACGGAGAGATCGTGGTGGCCGCTGACATCGGCGTCGGCCGTCTGCCACTGTTGCCGGCCGGCTGGCGAGCCGTGGCCATCGCCGCCGACGACACGACCATCGCGTTGGCCGTCGGCGATCACGTTGATGTCGTCGCCGGCGGCAACGTGGTGTCCGCCGATGGGGTGGTGGTGGATGTACAACCCGGCGCCGTGACCATCGGTGTCGTCGCCGCTGGCGCGCCCGTCGTCGCTGCCGCCGCGCTTGATCGCAGCGCCGTGGTGGTGGTCAGGCCCGGCTAGGTTCGAACGTCGAACGTCGAACGTCGAACGTCGAACGCCCAATAGGCGCCTGGGCCGGCCAACCTTCAGAGCGTCGTGCGTGCCGTAGTCGTCGATCGACCGCTGGCCCGGGCGGCGGTCGGCCCATGCCAACACCACTGCGGCGACAGCTCTAACTGCTGGACGTGCTCGGCAGCACTCTTGCCGACCATGGTCGCGGTTCGTCCCAGTGGTGGCCCACGACCCGAGCCTGTCTGAGGTTGACCAGAAAGTCGGCTGGGCCGTCGAAGTCGGGCATCTCGACGTACGCCGCGCCCAGCGCCAACGGCACGTGCGCATCGCTGCCGGCACCGCACGCCAGGTGGTGTTGGTCGGCATACGCCGCGGCGCGCCGATTCAGGCTGGACAGCGATGTCTTGGCGTTGATCACCTCCAGCGCATCGACCAATCCCTCGGCGACCAACGCGTCCAACGCCGGCTGGGCCAGGTTGCGACGCATCGGGTCGAACGGATGCGGCACGTAGACGATGCCACCCTGTTGGCGGATGAGGCGCGCCGCATCGGCGGGCGGCGTGCCGAACGGGATGCGTTCGTTCAGGAACAGGCCGATGATCTCGCCGGCGTGGGTGCGCAGTTCCTCGCCGACGATCACCCGGCACGACGTCGCTGCGGCCAACATCGCAGCCAATTCTTCGGCACCTTTGATGGCGTTGTGATCGGTGATGCACAGCACGTCCAACCCGCAATCGCTCACGGCCTCGGCCACCTCGTCGAGCGTGGTGGTGCTGTCGCCGCTGTACATCGTGTGGCTGTGCATGTCGACGCGAACCCAGCCCGACGGGGTTGGCGCAGCGAGATGAGGATGACGAAGAGCTGCCGCTGGGCTGGCGAGGGGCACGGCCAGACCCTACCGAGCACGGCCCCCTACGCTGACGCCGTGATCACATCGTGAGGAAGAACAGTCGACGCCGGCTGATGTTCGTCACAGGCGCCAGCGGCTTTCTCGGTCGGCATCTGCTGAACGCTGCGTCGGACGGAAAGTGGCAGATCTTCGCTCCCCCGTCGAATCAACTCGATGTGTGCCAGACCGAGAGCGTGATGGACGAGATCCGGCTGTGGAAGCCGTCGGCGATCGTGCATCTGGCGTATCGCAACAACGACCCGCGCAGCATCGTGGTCGCCAGCGCGAACGTGGCCGCGGCGGCCAACGCGGTGGGGGCGCGGTTGGTGCATCTGTCCACCGACGCGATCTTCGCAGGCCGGCCTCGCCCGTACATCGAGGCCGACCTGCCGTCGCCGATCACCGACTACGGCCGATGGAAGGCCGCCGCCGAGGACGAGGTGTTGGGCGCTTGCCCCGACGCCGTGGTGGTGCGGACATCACTGATCTACGGCACCGATCAACTGGCACCCGTGCAGTTGGACGTGCGCGCTGCCGCGACCGGCCGCTCGACGATGTCGTTCTTCACCGACGAAGTGCGCTGCCCGGTGAACGCCGACGACCTTGCCGGCGTCGTTGCTCAGCTGGCAAGCCGACGCGAGATCACCGGCCCGTTGCACGTCGCCGGGCCACAGGCCCTCGATCGAGCGACGTTCGCCCGGCTCATCGCCCGATCACTGGGTCACGACCCATCGGCGTTGCGCACATCGACGATCGCCGAGTCGGGCCAACTGCGCCCCGGTCGCGTGGTGTTGGACACGTCGCAGGCAGCTGCGCTGGGGATGACGTGTCGCTCGGTCAGTGAGGTGCTGGGGCCGAGATGACGCCGGGATGACGGGGGGATGGCGCCGGAGTCGCCAAGGTTGCCGAACCCGAGCCAAACCAACACACCGAGCTTTGCGTGAGCGCACAAACACTCCGCGCCTTTGCGTGCTCACCCAAACCAACGCTCAGGCGCCGCTCATCGTCATGTCGTGAATGACCAGGCTGACACCCGCTGCCCGCATGGGCAACCAGTCCACATCGCCGCCGACCTCACCGACGTCCAGCAGCATTCGCTGCAGCGTTGATGCCACCGTGAACTCGCGAACCGGAGCGCCCAACTGACCGTCGGTGATCAACAGGCCCGAGGCGCCCGTGGAGAAATCGCCACTGATCGGATTGACCCCGCTGTGCAGCCCTGACACCGATTGCACCAGCACACCGTCGGCGATGTCGGCAACGAGCTCGGCCTGCGAACGCACGCCCGGCACCAGCTGCAGCGCCAGGCAACCAACGCCAGGCGTTCCCTTGAAACCGCCGCGCACGGCGTTGCCGGTGCTGACAGTTCCGGCGCGACGAGCGCTGTACGACGAGTGCACGAAGCTGCGCAACATGCCACCATCGATCAGCACGTTGCGACGCGCCGCCAGGCCTTCGCCGTCGAGCTCGGTGGCGGTGTACGCATGCGGGTTGGTCGGATCGTCGACCAAGGTCAGCAATGGGCTGGCGACCATCTCGTTCATGCGCTCGCGGAACAGGCTTCGTCCCTTGATGACGGCCTCGCCGTTCAGGGTGCCCGAGATGACACCCAGGAACTGCGCGGTGACAAACGGGTCCAGCACCACGGTAAGGCGCTTGCTGGGCGGCTTGGTGGCACCCAACAGTCGGGTGGCGCGGTCGGCCGCTTCTTGTGCCGCCTTGGCCAGATCGAACTCGTCGGGCGAGCGGCCCACGCTGAAACCGAAGCCGGTCTGCGTCTCGTCGCCGTCGTCGGCCATGGTGCTGACGCTCACGTAGCAGCCGTTCTCGCGACCCGTGCGGCGGATGCCCATGGTGTTGGCCACCGCCGACTCGGAGGCGACGTCGGCGTAGTTGGAGTCTTCGACGCGCACCCGCGAGTCGGTGCCCTGGGTCAACCGTTCCAGCTCCTTGGCCAGATCGATCTTGGTATCGGTGGCGTAGTCGGCCAGCGTCTGGCTCCACAGTTCTTGAGCGACCACATCGACGCCGTCGGGCGCGGCCAGGCCGGCCCATTCGTCGTTCGAGCCGAACTCGGCGTTGTCGCGGGCCTCGGCCAGCACTTCGGCGATGGCGCGCTGGTCGAGTGTGCCCGCGTATGCGAAACCGGTGCGACCGTCACGAATGACCCTGATGCCGATGCCCTCGCTCTGCGCGCTGACGAAGTGCTCGACCTGGCCGCCGTAGACGCGGATGTCGGTCTCGCTGTCGCGCGACACGTAGGCCTCGACCTGTTCGCCTGGCTGGGCCTGATCGACGATGGCGCTGGCGATGGACAACAGGATGCTGTTGCTCATGCTGCCGTACCGCCGATGGTCATGGTCTTGACCCGCAGCGTGGGTTGCCCGTCGCCGACCGGTACGCCTTGGCCGTCTTTGCCGCACGTGCCCGGGTTGCCCATGCCGAAGTCGTTGCCCAGCAGATCGATGTCGCGCAGCACCTGCGGGCCGTTGCCCACCAGGTTGCCCTCGCGCAACGGCTCGGTGATCTCGCCGTTCTCGATCAGGTACGCCTCGGTCATGCCGAACACGAAGTCGCCTGTGGCGGTGTTGACGCTGCCGCCGCCCAAGTGGGCGATGTACACGCCGTGGTCGGTGGCCTTCACGATGTCGTCGGGCTGCTCGGTGCCGTTGAGGACATAGGTGTTGGTCATGCGCACCATGGGCAGGTGCATGTAGCTCTGCCGGCGACCGTTGCCGCTTTGCGCACGTCCCTCTTTGCGGGCCCGCAGGTAATCCCACATGTAGTCGGTCAGTACGCCGTCCTGGATCAGCACGTTGTACTGGCTGGGGTGACCCTCGTCGTCGATGCCGATGGCACCCCACTCGGTGCTCATGGTGCCGTCGTCGACCAGGGTGACGAGCGGCGAGGCCACCAGTTCGCCTGCCTTGCCGCGGTACACGCTGGCACCCTTGGCGACAAGGTCTGCCTCGAGACCGTGACCGCATGCCTCGTGGAACAACACACCGCCGCTGCCGCGCTTGATGACGACCGGCAACGATCCACTGGGCGCTGGCCGGGCGGCCAGCTTGGTGATGGCCTGGCGTGCGGCGTCGCGTGCCAGATCTTCGACGTCGACGCTGTCGAACATCTCGAAGCCCACGGTCTGGCCGGCGCTCTGGAACCCGGTCTGCATGCCGGTATCGCCATTGGCCACAGCGCTGATGCGGATGAGCGCACGCACTTGCTCGTCCTCGGCCAGCACACCCTCGGTGTTGGCCACCAGGATGCGGCGCCGGCTGTCGCCGTAGCCTGCGGACACCTGCACGATGGCCGCGCCGGCACCGCGAGCGGCCTCGTCGACACGACGCAGCAACTCGACCTTGGTGGACTTCGACACCTGATCGGGATAGCGCTGGACGGTGTTGACGTTGGTGCCAGAGCGTCGCGTCAACGGCACCACATGGGTGCCACCGCCGCCTTGGCTGGCTGCCGCCGCGGCCGATTCAGCAGCGGCCATCAGCCCGGCCTCGCTGAGGTCGGCGGTGTGCGCAAACCCAGTGGTGTCACCCTTCACGACGCGAATGCCGGCGCCGCGATCGCGGCCGCTGGTGACCTGTTCGATGCGTCCGTCGTCCAGACCGGCCGAGGTGCTGCGCTTGTCCTCTGCGAACACTTCTGCGAACTCGGCGCCACTGCGCACGGCGGCGGAAAGCACCTTGGAGAGAACATCACCATCGATCATGTGGCGAGCCTACCGAGGCCCCTGCATCTCGGCTCACGCGACCAAGCCCCGCTGACGATCGCAGTCAGCGGGGCCTGGGTGTTCGTTGCCGATGACCGTGATGGTCGTCAGCCAATCGTTCGGCTCAGTCGTCGTTGGTGATGACACCACGACCGGTTGCATCGTTGAACGATGCGTTGACCGGGCTGCTGAGGTCTACGAAGAACTGCTCGTCGCGCTCTCGGGTGCGGTCCTTGTTGACCGTGATGGTCACGGTGCCGCTGGTCGAGCCGGGATTGATGGTCACAGTGCCCGTAGCGGCGACGAAGTCGGTGGGCGCAGCGGCGCCTGACAACCCTGTGGCGTTGCGGGTGGTGAACGTGGCGCTGATCGGCTTGGCCGACGCCTTGCCCACCCTGACGGTGAAGGTGATCGTCTTGGTGGTGCTGCCCGTGAAGGGGTTGCCTTCGACCGTAGCTGCATCCCTGATGGTGATCCTGGGCGCCGCGTCGTTGTCAACGATGGTCTTCGTGGCCGAGGTGGTTCCCAGCTGGGCGTTGGTCGCACCGGTGAGGTCCAACGAGAAGGTCTCGTTGAACTCGTCGGTGGTATCGGCGGTGGTGCTGACACTGACGTTCTTGGTCAGCGGATCACCGGGGTTGAACGTGACCGAACCGGTGGTCGCCGTGTAGTCGGCTCCACCGACTGCGGCAGAGCTGCTGGTTGCCGTGCCGTTGACCGTCGCATACGACACGGTGACCGGTGCGGTCGGCGCCTGCGACAGGCTGATGGTGAAGCCCGCCGCGGAGCCCTCGCTGACGGTGGCTCCGGCCGCACTGACCGAGACGGTGGGGGTGCAGGCGCCATCGAGGTTCGATGTCGTCAGGAACGGCGCTGTGGTGGCGCCGGGGATGGCACCGGGTCCTGCAGACGAACCCCACCAGTTGCACGTGGCGTCGGTCTGTGGCGCCCCGACGTTGCGCGACTGAACGGTGTTGCCCGTGATGCTGTTGCGGTTGATCATGGCGCCGGCGACGCTGGCGTCGCCACGATCGAAGTAGTCAGTGCTCTGCACGTTGGCCGTGTTGCCGGCCTGGATCTGGATGCCGACGTCGTTGCT
>JANNFQ010000158.1:0-6870 GCA_031380045.1 Acidimicrobiaceae bacterium | reverse complement strand
CAACGATCGTGACGGAGCGGATGCCGCTACGCCAGCGATCGCAGAGTTGTTGAGCAGTTGTTGATCAGGGGGCGTCGAGTGCTGCCGTCAGTTCGGCCAGTACTGCTTGCGCAGCTCTCGCTTCAGCGGCTTCAGCGCGCCCGACAGCGGGATCGCCTCGGTGCGGAACTCGACCGACTTGGGCAGCTTGTATCCGGCGATCGAAGTGCGAGCGTGTTCCCGGATCTCGTCGACCGTTGCCTCCATGCCAGGGCGCAACACGACGATGGCGTGCACCTGCTCGCCCCACACTTCGTGCGGGATGCCGATGACGGCCACTTGCGCCACCGCTGGATGCGTCGAGATCGCATTTTCCACCTCGATCGAATACACGTTCTCGCCACCCGTGACGATCATGTCCTTGACCCGATCGACCAGATACAGGTACCCCTCGTCGTCCAGATGGCCGGCATCGCCGGTGCGATACCAGCCATGTCGAAACGCGCTCTCGGTCTGCTCGGGCTGGCGCCAGTACTCGCGCATGAAGTTGCCGCCCTGTGCGCACACCTCGCCGTCGTGGCCGCGCGCCACCGCCACGCCCTCGGCGTCGCGGATGCTGAGCGTCACACCGATCGCGGGTCGTCCAGCCGATTGCCGGACCCCGCTGCGACGGTGGTCGGTTGGCGTCAGCAGCGTCAGGATGGACGAGCACTCGGTCATCCCGTAGCCCTGCCACAGGCGCAGGTCGGGGAACGTCGTCATCAATCGTTCCAACAGCGCTGCCGGCATCGGCGAAGCGCCGTACACCAGATCGTGCAACGAGGCCACCCGTTCGGGACGGAACTCGGGATGATCGATCATCAGTGCGATCATCGTGGGCACCATCACGGTCCAGTCGACGCCGTACGTCTCGATCGCATTCATCACCTGACCCGGTTCGAACAACGGCACGAACACCGAGGCGCCTCCGGTGACCGGCAGCCCCAAGATGCCACCCATCGAGGCGGCGTGGAACATCGGCGTTTGGTGCAGGTACACCCGCTCGTCGCCGAAGTCGACCGCCATGCCCACGTGGTAGAAGTTCAGCATCTCGGCACGCTGTTCCAACAGCACGCCCTTGGCCAATCCACTGGTGCCGCCGGTGTACATCAACACCACCGGATCGGTCTCGTCGGGTTCGGCCGGCACGTCGGCTCGACCGGTTGCGATCAGGTCCTCGTAGCGCAGGCCGATCGGCACGTCGCAGTCGCCGATCAGCACCACGTGGCGCAGGGGCAAGTCGCCACGCACATCGGCGATGTTGCGCAGGAAGTGGTCGGCGAACACCGCATCGACGAAGGCAACCGTCGCGCCCGAGTCGGCCAGGATGTGCTGCAGCTCGGTGCCGGCCAGGCGGAGGTTCAGCGGGTTGATGATCGCCGCCCCCAGAAACGCTGCGTGATACAGCTCGAGATACTCGTGGCTGTTGCACGACATGACCGCGAAGCGATCGCCAGGTCGCAGACCCAGCTCGCTGCGCATCGCGTCGGCCAAGCGCAAGACGCGCTCGCCATGCTCTGCGAACGTGCCGTGGTACGTGCCGTCGTGGAACCCGACCTTGTTGGGCCACCGCTCCAGCATGGGGAAGAACTGACGGTGGTACACGAGCTCTTTCATGACGCTTCTTTCGTGTTGCTTCCGGGGTGTTGCATTCAGTTGTTCAGCCGCCGCTTGCAGCGGCGGCCGCATCCAGCTGTTCTTGGGTCACGCCGCATCGCTTCGCGGCGGCGTCCAGCAACGCGTTCACCTCGATCGGTCGAGGACTCTCAGCAATGCCCATCGCAATCAGATCGGCCTCGCTGGTCGTGGCAATCAAATCGTCGGCGGCGCATCGGGCAATGCCGGGATCTACGGTCACGGCCACCAGGCCGTCCCAGAAGATGCCGGCCACCAAGCCGGTGGGCCGCTCGGCGGGGCCGGGCGGCAGCGTGTCGGGAGGCAGGGTCGTCTGACCGGGCAGCGTGGTTGGGGGAATGGTGGTCGGCGCAACGGTGGTGGGCGGCGGCATGGTGGCCGGAGTCTGTGCAGCTGCCGTCAGGGGCGCCGCAACGGCTGGTTCATCGTTTCCCACAGCAATGACCGCCATCGTCAGACCCAGCACAGCCAACGCTGCTCCGGCGATGACCCCCGTGACGGTGCGGTGACGGCCACGGGTGTGCGCGCCTTCGTGGCCGGCATCCGGGCCCATGCTCAACAGCCCGCGCCGGTCAGCTTCTTTCACGAGCGGCGGCACGACGATCAGCGCCGACAACAGCGCCACACCGATGTTGATCGTGACGACGATGCCGAAGTCGCGCAGCAGTGGCAACGTCGAGAACATCAGGACGGCGAAGCCGCCCAACGTGGTGAGCGCGGAGGTGAAGAACGCCCGGCCCGTTCGCTGCGCGGCGACATGGGTGCTGCGCTCGGGGTCCAGGCCGCGGGCGCGTTCTTCGGCGTAGCGCGCCACCAGCAGCACCGCGAACTCGGCGCATGTCGCCACCACCAGCGGACCACCGACTGTCGTCAGCGGGCTGAGCGTGATGCCCAACACCCGCACCAGCACCGTCGATGTGCCAACCGCCAGCAGCACCGGGATCATCGTCAGCGCACCTCTGGCCAGATCGCGGTAGCGCAGAGTGACAAAGGCAGCGACCAGGATCAGTGCCACGATGGTCAGCTGCGCCCGGTTGGCGGTGATGTTCTCGAGTAGACCCACACCAACAACGGCAAGCCCACCGGTGGTTGCCGACGCGTTGGCCGGCAACCGGGCACCCTCACCCGGATCGACGATGGCCTGCTGCACCCTGTTCAGGACGACCGAGCGTTCTTCCAGCGACGACGGGCCAACTTGGAACAGCACCTGTGTGGAGTTGCCGCCATCGGCGACCAGCAGCCCTTGCAGTGCCGCCGGCGCAACCTGATACGCCTGCAACATGTCCAGACCGGTCGGTGGCAGCGACGTGGCTCCCGGAACTTCGGCCAGCCAGCCGGCGGTGGTCGACAGGCTGGATGCCTGCGCCAGCTCGGCGTTCTCGCCCAGCGAGCGCTGGACCAGATCGAAGACGAACGCCCCGCTCTGGTCGGTGAAGACACCATTGTTGGCGTCGCCAGTGGTCTCGATGAAGACTCCCAGCGTGGTGGCGAAACCGGTCTCGCGTTCCAGGATGCGCGCGTTGGTGATCGACTCGCTGGACTGATCGGCCCAGTTGATCGGATCACTCTCGATCTTCGATCCCGTCTCCAGCACCAGGCCCACGATCGGCAACGCCACCGCCACGATCACCAACGGCAGCACGGCGCGGCGCGGCAGGCTGCCCAGCCGATCGACTGTCTTCTCGACCCAGCTGACACCCGGCTCTTCGGCGGTCGGCGATCGACGTTCGCGTGCGCCGATGATCGTGATCGGCAGCACGATTCCTGCGATCAACAGCGCGACGATGCCGATCGCCAGCAGGACACCGAAGTCCTGCACCATCGGCACTCGCGAGATCTTGACCGTCAGGAAGGCGATCACTGCGGCGATGGTTGCGGCCAGCAGCGGCGGACCCATGGTCACCAGCGTCTCGCCGAACGGATCCTGCTCATCCTGAACGGTGCGCTCTTCCTCCATCCGGTTCTGCACCTGGATCGCGAACTCGATGCCCAGGCCGATCAGGATCGGCAGGCCGGCAATGGTGACAAGTGACAGCTTCGTCCCGGTGAAGCCGAACGCGCCGAATCCCCACGCAACGCCCGCCACCATGCCCAGCAGCGGCAGCAACCGCCAGCGCACTCGGAACGCGACCAGCAGGATGACGATCATCACCAGTACCGCGATGCCGCCCAGGGTCAGCATGCCGCCCTGCAAGTAGTCGTTGATGTCGGTCAGGAAGGTCGGCGTGCCCGTGATCGTCACCGTTGCGTTGTCGAAGGTGCGTCCGTCGAAGGCCGACTTCACCGCGTCTGATCCAACGGCCAGTGCGTCCAACTCTGCGTTGCCGACCAGCACCGCGGCCAAGATCGCGTGTTGTGCATCCGGGATGAAGGCCCTCAGGGGCTTGCGGATCAACAGCGCATCCTCGGCCGGTGCGACCAGCTTGTTGTCGGCGCCGATGGTGAACCCGTCGTTGCCGAACAGCAGGAACCTGACCCAGTCGGGGTTGTCGAACGACTGCTTGCCGGCGCCTCCCAGTCGTTGAACGGTCACGAGCGCGTCCTGCTGGCGCACGGCTGCCGCGGCAGGATCGGGCTCGCGCTCGGTGGCGCGGGCCAGGATCTCGCTGGCGACTCCTTTCAGGACCAGGTCCTGCGTCCAGGTCAGCAACGTCACGGGTGACACCACCGATTGCACGGCCGGGCTGGTGGCCAGTTGCTGTTCGACCTCGGTGAACTGCGCGATGTTGGCGGGCCCGAACAGATCGACGATCGACGTGTCTGGCGCGGCCGTGAACAGCACCACCATGTTCTCGCCGCCGAACAACGTCTGATATCGCGCGTTGTCCTTGGCCACTTGCGACGAGGGATCGATGTAGCTGTCCTGGCCGGTTGCGAAGTCGAGGCGCTGCAGACCCACCACCAGCACGGCGGTGATCACTAGCACCACTGCGAGGGTCAGACCCGTGCGGCGGCTGATCGTGTGGCCGATCGAGCGCCACCTGTCGTTGTTCGTCATCTCGGTGATGCTCCTGTTCGTTCGGCGAGCTGACTGAGCTCGACAATCGCGGCTTCGATTCCTTCGGCCATGGTCTGTACATCGGGCGCCGAGTCGTAGTCACCGGTGATCCCGAATGCGAGCCGGCCGTTGTACGACAGGATCGCCACCCCAATGCGTACGCCAGGGCTGAGCGGCACGAACGGCAGATAGTCGACCATCTCGCGGCCCAGTGCGAACAGCGGGTACGGCGGGCCGGCAACGTTGGTGGTCACCGTGTTGATCGTGCGCTGCGGCGCGCGACGCATGATGGTCATCGCCGCGCGAACGCCGGCGCCGAAGAGCGCCGGCGGCATCAGATCGACGACGTCGAATGCTGCCGCTCCTGCGGTTGCCTGATTCGATCGCTTCAGTTCGTTCATGCCCGCAGTGACAGCGCTCAGCCGGTCCAATGGATCAGCGATGCCGACGGGCAGCTTGGCGATCATCATCGAGACTTGGTTGTTGTAGGTGTGGTCGTCACTCGGCCGGATCGACACCGGCACCAACGACGAGATGGTGGCATCGTCCACCACGTCGCCTCGCCGCACCAGCAGGTCGCGGAACGCGGCGGTGATGGCCGCGAGGACGACGTCGTTGACCGATCCCCCGAACACCCCGCGAATCGCCTTCGCGTCGGCCAGCGTGCAGCGCGCCACAGCCCATCGACGGTGGCTTCCGATGGAGCCCTCGATGGACAGCGGCGTAGACGACGCCTTCTTCCGTTGGCCGAACGAGCGCAGCCCGGCGACTGTGTCGGTCAGCCGGCGCAACGTATGGCCTGGCGAACCAGCGCCGCGGATGAGCGCCGCCACCTGACGCCCGGGAGCGAGCGCCAGACCGGCGACTGCATCCAGCATCAACCGCACGTCGCTGGGCTCGGCGTCGGGCACCCACGGCGGCGAGGACGCGATCTGGACATCGGGAGTTGCGTCCATCAGCACCGTCATCAAGTCGGTACCGGACACCCCGTCGACCATGCAGTGGTGCACCTTCGAGATCAGCGCCCATTGCCGGTGGGGCAGGCCCTCGACCAACCACATCTCCCACAGCGGCCGGTTGCGGTCGAGCTCTTGCGACATCAGCCGGCCCATCAAGTTGTCCAGGTCCTGCGCGTTGCCGGGGGGCGGCAACGCCGAATGACGCACGTGGTAGCCGAGGTCGAAGCCGGGGTCGTCCACCCAGACCGGCCGACCGAGCCCACCAGGGACCAGCCGTACCTTCTGCCTGAACCGGTGGGCCAGGTGCAGCTTGCTGCTGATCAGCGCAGTCAGCTCGTCCATGGACGGTGCCGGTCCGGCGAACACCGCACACGACCCGATGTGCAGATGCGTCGTGCCGTCCTCGGCATGGAGGAACAGCGCATCGAGTGCGCTCATCCGGTTCATTGCGCGGCCCGTTTGCCGGGCCGAACGCCGGTCTGGTCACGGGGCGACGACTGCTGCACACCCACGCTGAGCACGTCGTCGAAGCCCTCGCGCAGACAGGCGATCAGCTCGTGCGCATCGGGAACCGCAGTGGTGTCGATGTTGATTCCGATGCAGCACTGATCGCCGTGCGACAGCAGGGCGACGCTGAACGCAGCACCCGACGGCGGGGCGAAGGCGTACTCGCGAGTGACCTCGGCGCCGGCCAGGTACACGCGATGCGGCAGGCCGGGCACATTGGTCGCGACGAAGTCGATGGCCTTCAACATGCCGCCGAAGATCGACGTGGTCATCGCGATCGGCAACCGATTCAGGACGCCCGCGATCACGTTGCTCATCGGCAGCGCGGGCTCGGCTCGCCACCGTCGCGACAAGGCACCCATCCGTTGCATGCGCTGCGTGGCATCCAGCGCGTCGATGGGAATTGCCAGACGAGCAGGGACGAAGCGGTTGTTACCCAACGTGTCACCGGGCCGACGCAGGTTGATCGGCATGGTGACTCGCAGCGAGGCCACGGGCGAACCGCGCCGCTCGTGGTACCGGCGCAGTCCGTCAGTGATGCTGGCCAGGAACGCGTCGTTCAACGTGCTGTCGGCGGCGTGCGCGGCTGCGAGCAGATCGGCCAACGGCACCTCGAACGTGTCCAGGTGACGCGACAGACCTCGCCCGACCATCACCGGCGACAGTGGCGTCATCGCCGGCGCCAACAGCTTCACGATCGACCGAGCGCTGCGCATGCCTGAACCGAACGCGCGATCGGGCCGCAGCACCGCT
>JANNFQ010000136.1:0-14949 GCA_031380045.1 Acidimicrobiaceae bacterium | reverse complement strand
ACACCAGCCTCGGCGACGCGGGCGACCCCGACGGCACCGGCGACACAGGCTGTGCCGGTGAGCAGCACGCCACGGACCACGGCGCCGGTGAGCCACTCAACAACTTCGGCCACAGCCACCACAGCAACGGCGGCGGCGGTGACGGTGATGGGTCTGAGCATCTTGGGTTGGGCGGATGTGCGGTCACCGCGAACGGGCGGATCCTCGACAGTTGGGCGACCGACGCGTTCCTCTGCGATTGCGTGATGCACCGCGTGTTGCGGACCAGTGCCGGCAAAGTCCTCGACTACGGACGCAGCTACCACAGCGTCCCACCCAGGTTGTGGAAAGCAGTCGCGATCCGCGACCGCGGCTGCCGGTTCCCCGGCTGCAACCGCAAAAAAGCATGGACCGACGCCCACCACATCCAATGGTGGCGACGCCACGGCGAAACAAAGCTCGACAACCTGCTCCTACTCTGCCAACGACACCACCACCTCGTCCACAAACACGACTGGCACATCAACCTCGACGCCGACACCGGCCGGGCCACCTTCACCCTCCCCAACGGCAGGGTGCTGATCAGCGAACCACCCGGACAACCCACCATCCGCGCCGCCTGAACCAGGCCTGCAACGAGTCCTCAGCGAAACCGGTAGATCACCCGCGCGCCCGCACGCCCCACCGGCTTGACGCCTGCTCCGGCTGACG
The DNA here is from genome assembly GCA_031380045.1 of Acidimicrobiaceae bacterium. Classification (GTDB taxonomy): domain Bacteria; phylum Actinomycetota; class Acidimicrobiia; order Acidimicrobiales; family Ilumatobacteraceae; genus VFMC01. The sequence continues at coordinate 14,259 of JANNFQ010000136.1, read as the reverse complement.
TCAAGCCAGTGTCGCCACCCGCACACACCGGGCGTCGGCTCGCCGACGCTGACCGACGGCCGAGTCGTTCATGATGAACTCATCACCACCGCCACACCGACCGAGGAGGCCGACACCATGAACCGCAACACCGATGACCAGAAGAACTTCAACGACAGCGTCGGACTCGCAACCACCCTTCGGCCCTCGATCGGTCACCTTGCTCACGTCACACCGGCCGCGACAACGCGTGCCCGATGCCGCTCAACGTGGGCGTGCGCCGCCGTTGACCCGCAGGGTCTCGCCGCTGATCCAACTGGCCGCTGGTGAGCACAGGAACAGCACTGCGGCGCCCATGTCGAGCGGCGTTCCGAAACGACCGAGGGGGATGTTCCACGCCTCCTGCGCCCGCGCCAGGCCATCGTCGTCCTCGATGCCCAACGCCTTCATGAAGATCTCGGTGGGGACCGCGCCCGGAGCGATGCCGTTCACGCGGATGCGGGGTGCGAGTTCAGCGGCTGCTGTCATGGTGAGTGAGTTCACTGCCGCCTTGGCTGCGCCGTAGTGACCGCTGCCGGGAACCGGGCCGAAGCCGGCGCCGGACGAGATGTTGATGATCGAGCCGGTCTGCATGTACTTCGCTGCGGTGGTGATGCCCACCCACACTGCTGTCTGGTTGAGGGCGATGCAGTCGTCCCACTGTTCGCGACTCAGCTCGGTCATCGGCATGCGTGCCGAAGAACCGCCCGCATTGTTGACCCAGATCGACAACCGGCCGTACGTGGCAACGGCGGCGCGGGCCAGACGATCGACGGCATCATCGTCGGTGACATCAGTGGCAACGCCGATCGCCTGTCCGCCGTCGGCGCAGATCTGCGCAGCAACGCCGGCCACCTCGTCGGCACGCCGCGCGGCAACCACCACCCTGGCTCCTGCCGCCGCCAGGGTACGGGCGATGCCCTCGCCGATGCCACGCCCGCCACCTGTCACAACGGCCACGTCGCCCTTCAGATCGAACAGGTCGCTGGGCACTGGGTATGCAGCGGTCACGTTGATGTTCCCTTCGACAAGACGGCGACAGTGCCGTCGGTTCCATTGACTTCGATGAGCGCACCATCGGGTATGCGTCGCGTGCCGTTGGTGACCGACACCACACATGGCACGCCCAGCTCGCGACTGACGATCATCGCGTGGCTGATCTGGCCACCGACATCGACGACGACAGCGCAGGCCGACATGAACAGTGGCGTCCAGCTGGGGTCGGTGTTGGGCGCGACCAGAACGTCGCCCGGCTGCAGTCCGACGGGATCGCCCGGATCAAGGATGATGCGGGCAATGCCGCGAGCGATGCCCGGCGAGCCGGAAACCCCGCGGAGCACGTCGCCTTCGGCAGCGAGGTCAACCATGTGTGCGTTGCGTCGAGGCCACTGCGTCAGCGGTGGCACTTCGCCGTCGGCGATGATGAACGGAGGTTGCAGGTCGAACAACTCTTTCCACTGTGAGCGACGATCGGTCAAGCGTTGCGTGAACGAGTGGGGGTCCTGCACATAGTGGTCGAGCTCGCTGTCGATCAACTGGAACACGAGGTCGGCGTGACCGTTTCGCCGACCGAGTTCACGGAACGCCATCCGAGCCTCGTGCATGACGCGAACGATCGTGGTCTTCGTTCGCTCGCGGTTGGCCATCATCGTGCCCGCCGTGATGCCGGCTTCGAGCAATCCCGCAATGTCGGGCTGGTCCGCGAGTCGGCCTCGCGCTTGGCTGATGAGCGCCTCGCGTTGTCGCTTCCGCTCGCGGTTGCGGAGGCGTGGCGACTCGTCGTCGTTCTGCAGCCGCACGCGGTCGAGCGCCGCAAGGGCCAATCGGGGGTGACTCTCCCAGGTCGGTGAGCAGATGTCCCACTCGTCGGGTCCGCGTGAACCGAACTGGTACAGAAAGGCATCCCACGCGTCACGGAACGTCGCCGAATCCACTCGATCCAACACCCCATCGACACCCTCGTCGAACGCAGCGGTCAGAGCCGGATCGTGCGCCACCATGCGCGACAGGTCCCACAGCGCGTAGCTGGCATCAGCAGAGTCGACGTCGCCCAGACCCGACAGCACGGTCATCGCCAGCCCCGATTCGTCCAGCGCCTGAGCGACGACTGCCAGCAGCCCCGGAGCAACGGCAGCACTGGTACCCGAGACCACGTGTTGCGAGAACAGGTGCGGCAGACGGGCCTGTGCTGTTCGAGCTCGGGCAACCAGGTCGACATCGGTCAGCGCGCTGAGATCGCCACGCGAGTCGCGCAGCGCTGCGGCGTCGGCCCTGTCGACATCGAGTTCGGACCAGTCGTCACCGCTGAGCACCCAGGCGGTGTGCGCTTCGATCGCTGGCAGCAGGTGGGGCTTGTCGTCGTCGGGATGTGCCTCGTACGGCGGCACGTCGGGGTGGTCGCCGAAGAAGGCGGTGTCCAGGATCTCAACTGTCGCCGCAGGATTGCGCGCACCCTGCATCCGTATGGCCGAGAGGTTGATGTACAGGTATCCGCCGAAGCACGCGACCGACTCCGGATGCTCTGGGTCGAAATCGCTGTCTTCGTAGATGCCGCATCGGATCAAGCCCGCCTTGTATCCGGCGACGATGCCGCCGTCCCAGCCGAACGTCCAGCCCAGCGGGCTGACCGGGTCGACCAGCACTTCGCCTGCGTTGGCGCGGGTGTAGTGCGGGAAGCGCCGACTGGTCGGCCAATCGGTGATCCACCGTTCCTGCATCAGCGGCTGACAGCGGGAATGACACGCTCGGCGAAGTCGTGGAGGCGCTCGAGGCCGCCGGGTCCGGCGAATCCGAACGCCGGGACCATGATCCTGCCGACGCCCAGCGCCGCAAGCTGCTCGGCTCGTTCGAGAGGATCTCCTGTCTGCGCCCCGAACATGGCGTTGATCTCGATCTCGTCGGGATCACGGTCGTGCTTTTCGGCCACCACGCGGAGATTGGCGATGAGCGCGCCGAGCTTGGTGGGATTGCCCTCGCCCGGGAAGTACCCGTCGGCGATGCGGGCCGCTCGACGTAGGGCCGTGGGGGTATCGCCACCGACAAGGATCGGGATGGACGGCTGCACCGGCCGCGGGCTGCAGGTGACCGGAGCGAAGTCGACGAACTCGCCGTGGAACTCGGCGTGCGGGCCAGCCCACAGCGCGCGCATGGCCGCGATGTACTCGTCGTTGCGAGCCCCTCGTCGATCCCACGGCACATCCAGTGCGTCGAACTCTTCGCGCAACCAGCCGACACCGATGCCGAGCTCGACACGCCCGCCAGACAGTCGATCGAGAGTGGCGATCTCTTTTGCGAGTACCAACGGATTCCGCTGGGGCACGATGAGGATGCATGTGCCCAACCGCAACGTCGGTGCCGCCGCAGCCACGAACGCCAGCCAGATGAGCGGGTCGGGAATGGGCGTGTCGGGCAGCGCGGGTATCTTGCCGTCGGCGCTGTACGGGTACGCGGATTCGATGACGGTGGGCAACACGACGTGTTCGCCGCCCCAGACCGATTCGAACCCCAACTGTTCGGCGGCGCGGCAGATTTCGAGCGCCACATCGCCCTCGATGCCGACGCTGCTGGCGAACGCAAGTCCGAACTTCATGGCTGTCCCCCATTTCGTGAAAGGCCGGGCGTCATCACATGCCACCGTCCACGGCCAGGATCTGACCGGTGACCCAGCTCGAGGCTGGAGACACGAAGTACAACACTGCGGCGCCGAGATCATCGGGTGTACCCAGGCGTCGCATCGGCAGCCGCAGCCGCCGCTCGAGAGCGGGCAGATCGCTGTCGGCCAGATGCAACGCGGTCATCATGATCTCGGTGGGCACTGCCCCGGGCATGATGCAGTTCACCCGGATTCTGGGCCCCAGTTCTTTGGCGAACGTCTGCGTCAGCGAGTTCACGCCGGCCTTGGCTGCGGCGTAGTGGCCGCTGCCCGGCATGGTGGTCACTGCTGCGCGTGACGAGATGTTCACGACTCGACCGCCGTCGGCCATGTGCGCGGCCGCAACGCGGGTGCACACCCATATCGCCGTGAGGTTCAGTCGGATCGTTGCATCCCATTCGTCCGAGCCCAGCTCGGTCAGCGGAGCCTGCACGGGCGAGCCGCCGGCGTTGTTGACCCAGATGTCGAGGTGGCCGAACTCATTGACCGCTGCCAACGCCAACGCCTGGACGGCATCGTTGTCGGTCACATCTGTTGCGACCGCGATCGCCCGACCGCCGCGGTCGCGAATTCCTGCAGCGACTCGCTCGACCTCGTTGGTCCGACGGGCAGCGCACACCACGGCAGCACCGGCATCGGCCAAGGTGCAGGCGATCCCTTCGCCGATGCCACGGCCGGCGCCGGTGACGACAGCAACGTCATTCGACAGATCGAAAAGGTTCTGCATCGGGCCTCCGAGACGAAGAAATTTACTGAAGGTAAGTATTACCGCATTGACCCATAGCGAAGCAAGATCGGGCACACTGCTCGGATGACTGTCCGCGTTGGTCGCCGTCCCGGTCGCCCAACCGGCGGCCGACGTGTCGTCGATCGCGAGCGCGTGCTGGACGCAGCCGAACGGGTCATTGCGCGCGACGGTGCAGCTGTCTCGCTGGACACGATCGCGCTGGAAGCCGGTGTGACCAAGCCGATCGTGTACGCCCGCGTCGGCGGTCGGACCGATCTTGCCAACGCGCTCGCCGAGCGGCTGGCCGATCGCATGATCGCTTCGGCGGGCGCGGCCATCAATGGTCGGCCCTATGGACGTGCGATGTTGGCGTCACTCATCGAGGCCAACCTCACCACCGTGGCGGCTCATCGACAGCTGTTCCTGTACGTCACCAGCGGAACATCCGACGAGACGCCCAAGCGCAGGTTGTACCTGGCCGAGCGGTCCACCATTCCCATGGCGCAACAGCTGGTCCGGTGGCGCACCAAGCAGGGCCTTGATCCTGCGGTCGCCGTCCCGTGGGCGTACGCCGTCATCGGCATGTTGCAGCTGGTGTCGCTGTGGTGGCTGTCAGAATCTGATCGTTCCGCGTCGCAACTGGCCGACCATCTCGCCGAACTGCTGTGGTCGGGTCTGTCGAATGGCTGAACACATCGTCACCGAGGCCGAGCTGCATGCACTGGTCGGTCATCGCTTCGCCGGCGGGTCGTACAGAATTCAGCATTGGGAGAACTGGCTGCTGACCGATTGCACCGGGCGACTGCCGATGCCCGACGACGTCGTGCATCCCGTCGCGCTGTTCCACGTGCCGATCCTTGGTGTCGGCACCTCGATCAGCGAACTGTTCCAACTGGGGCACGCCCGTGGTGCCGGGTCGGTCGGGCTGCAGGGCTACGACTGGCAGTACTTCGCCACGTTGCGCGAGGACGTCGACTACCGGATGGAGGGCGGCATCATCGAGGCCCAGCGAACCACGTCCGACGAAGGCGCCGTGGTCGACCGGCTGGCGTTCCAGATCGACCTGTATGACGGCGACGTGCTGACGGCGCGGGTCACCAACCGTTGGATCTTCAGGAGGTCGACATGATCGTTCACGTCGGCGACGAGATCCCCGGGTTCACGATGGACAGCGTCGACCCGGCGCGGATGAAGACGATGGCTGCCATCTTGCGCGATCCGTACCCGGTGCACTGGGACCGCGCCGCCAACGGGGCCTATGGGCTGCCGGGCAGGGTCATCAACCAAGGCCCGCTGAACCTCGGCTACGTCGTCAACATGTTGCTGGCCTGGGCCGGCCCCACGTGCGTGCGCCGCTTGACGGTGTCGTTCGGACGACCAGTGCTCGATGGTGATTGCGTCACTGCACGGGGTCGTGTCACTGCCGTCGATGTGGTCGACGGCCAGCAGCTGGCAACCTGCGATGTGTGGCTGGAACGTGACGCTGAACGTGTGGTCACAGGGGTCGCCGTCATAACTTACTCGTAGTAGATTTTTTCCGGCGATCGTGTTACCTTCCAACGATGGACGCCGATTACGAGGATCTGACCCAGTGCGCATTGTCTGACGAGCTGGAGCGTCAGCTGGTCGAGTCGGTGCGCGAATGCGTGTTCATGTGGACGAACACGGCGGGTGAAGCGTTCGGTGTCGTCATGTCGCATCTGCCCAAGGACGGCCGGTTCTGGCTGACTGCCGCCGAGCGGCGGGCGCGCATCTCGGCGATCAGGCGGTTTCCCCGAGCCTCGCTGTGCATCAACAGCACGGGCTCGCGCATGGGCGGTGGCAAGACCGTCACGTACAAGGGCTCGTGCGTCGTGCACGACGATCGGGCGACGAAGGACTGGTTCTACCCAGAGTTCTCTCAATCACTTCGTCCCGACGACCACACGGCCGCGACCGCGTTCCAAAACTTCCTCGACTCGCCGCACCGGGTGATCATCGAGTTCATCCCCGACTACTCGCTCAGCTTCGACGCCAACCTCATGTGGGCGCGGTCGCCGGAAGTCACTCGACGGAACACACAGGACACGCCATCATGACCACGACCGAGAATCCGTCGACCAAGAATCTGGCCAAGTGGCACCTCCGCGACAACTGGGCGCCGGTGCTCGACCAGATCACGGCCACCGATCTGCGCGTCGACGGCACCATCCCGCCCCAGTTGCAGGGCGTCTACATGCGCACCGGACCGAACCCGGCGTCGGGCCAGTCGGCGCACTGGTTCTTCGGCGACGGCATGGTGCACGGCATTCGCCTGGCCAACGGCAAGGCCGAGTGGTACCGCAACCGCTTCATCCAGACGCCGAACATCTCTGACCCCATCGACGATCCCATGGCGGGCATGGGCGACCTGACCCGCGGCACCGGCAACACACACGTCATGCCCCACAACGGCCAGATCCTGTGCCTCGAAGAAGGCCATTGGCCGTGGCGGATCGACAACGAACTGAACACCGTCGGTGTGCAGAACTACGACGGGGCACTGACCTGTTCCATGACGGCACACCCGAAGGTCTGCCCGATCACGGGCGAGCTTCTGGCGTTCAGCTATCTCAGCGCCGGGGCGCCGTTCCTGCACTACATCCGCGTCGGGGCCGACGGTGTGTTGCAGCAGATCGAAGGCATCGAGATCCCCAACATGGTCATGATGCACGACTTCAACGTCACCCAGAACCATGTGATCTTCATGGATCTTCCGGTGTGCTTCGATCTCGGTGCACTCGAGACGGGGTTTCCGTTCATGTTCAAGCGCGATGCCGGGGCACGTCTGGGTGTGATGCCCCGCAACGGCACGAACGCCGACGTCCGTTGGTTCGAGATCGACCCGTGCTACGTGTTCCATCCGGTGAACGCGCACGAGCAGGGCGACACCATCGTCCTCCACGTGTCGCGTCAACCCGAGGCGTTCGGCTCCAGCAACGACGACTACGCCGAGGTCGGCAGGCTGTGGCGATGGACGATCGATCTGACCAAGGGAACGGTCACCGAGCAGCAGATCGACGATCGCCCCGGCGACTTCGGGCGGGTGAACGACCGCATGATCGGGCTCGACGCGCAGTATGGCTACCTGATGGCAATGGGCGGCGAGGGCAACAGCGAAGAGCCCGTCTATGGATCGGCACTGTGGAAGTACGACCTGCGCGACGGGACGTGTCGTGAACACCAACTGGGTGACGGCGTGCGCGGCGCCGAGCCCGTCTTCGCCCCGTCGGCCGACGATTGCGGCGAGGACGAAGGCTGGATCATCAGCCTGGCTCACGACACGAAGTCGGATGAATCACGGCTGCTGATCATCGATGCCCAGAACTTCTCGGCGCCGCCGGTCGCCACCATTCACCTCCCTCGACGGGTGCCGTACGGCGCTCACGGCAGCTGGATCCCCGACCGCGTCCTGAGCTGAACCGCAGTCTTTCCATCCACCACCACTACGACAACGACCTCGCCGCAAGGCCTCCACAGAATCGAGTTCCATCATGTCGACAACCGAAGACCTGCCGATGTTCTTGCGTGGCAACTGGGCGCCGCTGCAGGACGAGCGCACCCTGACCGATCTGCAGGTGATCGGCACGATCCCTGCCGAGCTCGACGGGCGATACGTCCGCAACGGGGCGAACCCGGTCACGGGTTACGCCGATCATCCGTTCCTGGGCGATGGCATGATCCACGGCATTCGCCTGCGCGACGGCAAGGCCGAGTGGTACCGCAACCGCTACGTGCAGACACCGTTCATCGCGCAACCAGACCGTGCCGTCATCGATGTCAACTCCAGCCTGGGCGACATGGCTGCCTCGAAGGCCAACACCAACATCGTGGGCCATGCAGGTCGGTTGCTGGCATTGGAAGAGGGCCACTTTCCGTATGTGCTCGACGGCGGCCTCGAGACGGTTGGCCCTACCGACTTCGGCGGAAAGCTGAAGGGTTCGTTCACCGCGCATCCGAAGGTTTGCCCAGTCACGGGCGAGCTGGTCGGATTCGGCTATTCGCTGTTCGAGCCGTACCTCACCTACCTGCGGGTGTCGGCCGCTGGCGAACTCGTTCAGGTCGACAACATCACCGTCGGCGGGCCGACCATGATGCACGATTTCAACATCACCCAGAACTACGTCGTCTTCATGGATCTTCCGGCGGTGTTCGACATCGAGATGGCGATCCGCGGCGAGATGCCGATCCACTGGAGCGACTCGTATCCCGCCCGCCTCGGCGTCATGCCACGTCACGGCAACGACGCCGATGTCACCTGGTACGACATCGATCCGTGCTACGTCTTCCACCCGATGAACGCGTACGAGGACGGCAACACGATCGTGATCGACGTTGCTCGCCTCGATCACATCTGGCGCGACGGGGCAATGGACTTTCCTGCGCCGGCGCTGTACCGGTGGACGATCGACACCGTCGCAGGAACCGTGCGGCAAGATCAGGTCGACGATCTGCCCGCCGAGTTCCCGCGAGTGGCCGATTCGGTCGTCGGGCTGCGCCATCGATACGGTTACATGATGGCAAACGCCACCGAGACGGCGTTCGAGGAACCCATGTCGGCGGCTGGGGCGATCCTGAAGTACGACCGCCAGACCGGCCAGCGTTCCCAGATCGACGTCGGCATGGGTCGACTGCCCGGCGAGACCGTGTTCGTTCCCAAAGCGGGCGGGCAGGCAGAGGACGACGGCTACCTGATGACATACGTCTACGACGCCTCGACCGACCAGAGTGACTTCGTGGTGTTCGACGCGTCGTCGATGAGCGCCGAGCCGGTTGCCACGGTCCACCTTCCCCGAGTGCCGTTCGGTTTCCACGGCAACTGGGTTGCCGCGTCCGTGGCCGACTGAGTCGCTGATCGGCAGGGGGGATTCTCGGTGAGCGAGACCCCGCGCAGCCTGGCCGAGATCACGCCTGAATGGCTCTCGGCGGTGCTGGCGGTCTCGCTGGATGCCATCCAGGTCCAGCAGATCGCCGCCGGCGAGGGCTTCATGGGGCAGTTGGCACGGGTCACGTTGTCGTCCCCCGATGCGGCATGTCCCAAGTCGGTCATCGTGAAGCTGCCGACCACCGATCCCGGAGGCGTGTTCATCGGCCAGATGATGCGCGTCTGGGAACGCGAGCACTGCTTCTATCGCGACGTCGCGCCGCACTTGAACATTCGCGCCCCGATGGCGCTGGTCAACATCGCCGAACCGCCGTGCCTCATCCTGGAAGACCTTGCGCCTGCAGTGGCCGGCGATCACGTTGCCGGCGCCACGTTGGATCAGGCCCAGCGGGCGATCGATGTCCTCGCCCGCCACCACGCGGCCTGGTTCCAGCACCCGTTGCTCGCCTCACTGTCGTGGATGCCAGGTCTGGATGATCCGGCCATCCTGACGATCGTGCCGACGTTCGAAATCGGCTGGCCGCTGTTCGTCGAACGCTTCGGGGCCGAACTGCCGGCTCGTTGCCTGCGCTGGTGCGAACAGTTCGTCCAGCGCATTCCACAGTGGATCGCGACCCACTACGACGACCCGGTCACCCTCACCCACGGAGACTTCCGGCTGGACAACCTGTTCTTCTGCGACGACGGCACGGTGGCGGTCATCGACTGGCAACTGTGCATGCGCGCACCGGGCCAGGCCGATCTGGTGTACTTCTGCGCGAACAACCTGACGGTCGACATGCGCCGCGCCCACGAGGATGCTTTGATCCAGCGATATGTCAGCGGGCTGCACGCGGCCGGAGTGCCTGCCGACGCAATCACGGTCGACAGCGTCCGGCGCGGCTATCTGGAGGGCCTCGTCTTCTACGCCGTGTCGTTCGGCGCCAGCCTGCTGACGATCGACCCGGCGAACGAGCGCGGCTCGGCGCTGTTCGATGCGCTGGTACGCCGAACGTTCGCTGCGGTCGACGACCTGGACGCGGGCTCGGCGATTGGCCTGGATGCAGCAACGTGATGACGCTGAGGCGACTCCGGAAGTATTAACTTACTGGGGGTAGATTGTTTCGGGCTGCCGTGTTACGGTCGCTCGTTGGGCGAGTCGCTTGGGGAAGCGACGGCACGAGCAACCCGAAGGTCACCAGCGGAAAATAGACGCCAGAAGGCACACGCTTGATTGGGCCAGATCGGCCGATGATGTCTCGAAACTTGGGGGAAAACATGAACAGGTCAGCGAACCGTTTGTCACGTCACACACGGGCACGTACACGATGGGGCGCCGGCCTGATCACGCTGTCGTTGCTGGTCGTCGCGTGCGGCAGTGACGATGCAGCGACACCCGCCACTCCCGAGGCCTCCTCCCCGCCCACCGACACCGCAGCGCCCGATACGGCGGCGCCCGATACGGCGGCGCCCGATACTGCCGCGCCCGATACTGCCGCCACCGACAGCTCGGCTCCCGATACGGCGCCACCCGACACCACGCCGGCAGATCCGTCAAGCGCGTTCCCAGACCTCGATCCGCCGACAGGCGACGAGATCGTGATCGGGCTGGTCAACACCGAGGGCACGCCCGGGTTGGACTTTCCCGAGATCCGCCTCGATGTCGATGGGGCGGTCGCGTACCTGAACAAGCACGGTGGCATGGGCGGACGTCCGATCAAGATCGAGAACTGCACTGCGAAAGGCTCGCCAGAGACATCGCAGGCATGCGCGCAGGAGTTGGCCGGGAAGAACGTCGAGATGGTCCTGTTGGGTCTGGACCTGTTCCCCGACTACGCCACGTACACAGCGGCAAACATTCCGGTCATCGGCGTGCTGCCGATCCTGCCAGGTGACTACACCGCCAACGCGCTGTTCCTGACCGGTGGCAACGCGACCACCACGGGGGCGATGGCAGCGGTGGCCAAGGACCACTTCAAGGCCCAGACGGTCGGCATCGTCAGCAGCGACAACCCTGGCGCCAATGGCACCGAAGCAGCGCTGACAGCCGCGCTCGACCTTGCCGGGATTGCTCACATCACGGTCAAGGGCGGCGACAACGAAACTGACGCCGGGTATCAGGGCCTGATGCGTGAAGCAGCCAAGGACAATCCTGACCTGTTGGTGTCGCTCTACTCCGACGCCGGATGCATCGGCACGATCCGCGGGCGAGCTGCACTGGCGATCACCATCCCGGTCATCACCACCGCCATCTGCTCGGGCAAGGACGTGCTCGAAGAAGTCGGCGACGATGCGCTCGGATGGTCGTTCGTGGGCGTACAGACCCAGGAGGACACGCCCGAGCTGGCGATCCTGCAAGAGATCCTGGCACCGGTCCTTGGCATCGCTCCGGAAGAAGTCGACTCGACCGCACTGGGCCTCGGTGCGCTCGGAGTGATCGAGATCATGTCGCTCGCCGAGTTCGCGAACATCATGGCGGCGCAGGGTGACGACGTGACCGGCGCTTCGTTGTACGACTTCGTCGGTTCGTCCACCGATCTGACGCAATGGCCGGGCGGTGCGAAGATCGAGTGCGGCGCTGCCGAGAAGTATCCGACGATCTGCGCATTCACGTTCCCGGTTGCCGAGTACGTCGCGGGTGGCTCGGTACAGACCATCGCCGGGCTCGAAGCGGTTTCGGCGAAGGACTACCTGCCGTGAGGTCGACGACATGAGACCGACGACATGAGACCGGCGACGTGACGCTGCCCAGACCGTCGCGCCAACCCCGATGACCGACTACGCCTACTACCTGCTGCTGGGCAGTGGCGCCGCGGCGATCATCGCGTCGTTCGGCCTGGGCTTGGTCATCACCTACCAGGGCTCGGGCGTGGTGAACTTTGCGTACGGCGCCATGGCCATGTGGGTGGCGTACGTCTATGCCGACCTGCGCGAAGGCGCCTATCCGTTCCCCATACCTGGTTTGCCAGATCGGTACCACTTCGACCACGACGTCGGGTTTCGGTGGGCGATGGCGCTCGCCATGCTGACCGCAGTGCTGCTGGGCATCCTGGTCTATGTGCTGGTGTTCCGACCCTTGCGTCGGGCACCAGCACTGGCGAAGGTCGTAGCCAGCATCGGCCTGGTCATCGTGCTGACAGCGCTGGTCGACCGACGCTTCGCCGACAAGATCACGATTCGCGTGGGCGCGATCCTGCCTCGAGAACCGGTCACGATCTCGTCAGATCTCACCGTGCCTCGCGATGGCCTGTGGCTGGTAGCGATCGTGCTGGTGCTCGCCGCCGTACTCTGGGTCACGTCGCGCTACACGCGCGTGGGGTTGGTCACGCGCGCCGCAGCCGAGAACGAGAAGGGGGCCGTGCTGTTGGGGTTCTCGCCCGACTTCCTGGCGGGTCTCAGCTTCGTCGTCGCGTCGGTCGTCGGTGGGTTGATCGCGATCCTCGCCGCTCCCATGATTCAACTCAGCTCGGGCGTGTTCACGTTCGGCTTCCTCATCCCCGCCCTCGGCGCGGCCCTCATCGGCAAGTTCCGCAACATCTGGCCCACGGTGGTGGCAGGACTGGTCATCGGCACGGTCCAGTCCACGTTCACCAAGCTGCAGTCGGACCTGAGCTGGTTCCCGAAGTACGGAGCCCGCGAGGGCCTGCCGTTCTTGGTGATCATCATTGCAATGGTGCTGCTGGGCGAGCGACTTCCCGATCGTGGCGCGGTCGACAGTTGGCGCCTGCCCGCAGTACCGGCGGCCAAGGTGACGCCGACGACCGTCCTGCTGCCGGTCGTGATGGCCGTTGCCGGGCTGGTGCTGCTAGGACCGTTGTGGCGAGGTGCAATCATGACCACCGCCATCGCCGTGGTCCTCTCGTTGTCGCTCGTGGTGCTGACCGGATTCGGTGGTCAGACCTCGCTGGCGCAGATGGCGTTCGCCGGTGTCGCCGGCTTCGCACTCTCCAAGCTGGCGATGCAATGGAACATCCCGTTCCCGATCGCTCCCGTCCTCGCGGCATGTTGCGCCACAGTCTTCGGTGTCATCGTGGGCCTGCCGGCATTGCGGGTGCGCGGTACCAACCTGGCCATCGTGACCTTGGCCGGCAGCGTCGCCATCTCCGAGTTCATCTTCAAGAACCCCGACTACGTCGGCGACGTGTCCACGGGCGGCGCCAAGATCCCCCACCCCAAGCTCTTCGGCTGGGATCTGGGGCTGGTCCTCGGCACCAAGTCGTCGCGCCCGGTCTTCGGCATGCTGTTGGTCGCCGTTGCCCTGTTGCTGTCGCTGGCCGTTGCCAACATCCGTCGAAGCGCGACCGGTCGGCGCATGTTGGCGATCCGCTCGAACGAACGGGCGGCCAGCGCCATCGGCATCAGCGTCGCCAACGGCAAGCTGCTGGTGTTCGCGCTGTCGTCGTTCATCGCCGGCGTCGGCGGTTGTCTGATCGCGTACCGGTTCGGCACCGTCTCAGATGTTTCGTATGGCACCGTTGCGTCCCTCACGGCTCTGGCGGTCGCCTATCTCGGCGGTATCACCAGCGTCAGCGGGGCTGTCACTGCGGGCATCGTCGCGTCGTCCGGAGTCGCCTTCTTCGCAACCACCCGCATCATCGGGTCGCTCGGTAAGTGGGAGGCGCTGATCGGTGGTGTGCTGTTGATCTTCACCGCGATCCAGAACCCCGAAGGAATCGCCGGGGCGTTCCGAACCAAAGCCGCCGAGGCCAAGTCGAAGAAGGCGCAGCAGCAGGCTTCGACGGCAGCCGCTGCGCCGGCCATGACGGCCCCCGCCGAGTCGACCACGATGACGGTGCACTGAGATGACGGTGCACTGATGGGTCTGTTGAACACCCAGGCGATGTCGGTCACCTTCGGCGGCCTGCGCGCTGTCGATCGAGTGGACATCGAGGTCACCGCCGGCCAACTGGTGGGCCTCATCGGCCCGAACGGCGCAGGCAAGACCACCTTCATCGACGGCATCACCGGCTTCGTGCCCAC
>JANNFQ010000112.1:0-10029 GCA_031380045.1 Acidimicrobiaceae bacterium | reverse complement strand
CTGGGCGATGTGGCTGGCGTGGTGGTGCAACATCGAGGCCATCGACCAGCGCCAGCACGTGCACGCTGCCCCGCCCGATCACACCTCACTGTTGGACGAGCACGGCATCTCGGCCGGCGACTGATCAGCGCGGCCGCGGGCCAGTCGCGAAGGCAGCGAGGCGACCGACCGCAGCGAACGGTACGCCGCTTGCCAATCGATCGAACACTGCCTGCGCGCACTTGCAGCGAACGCCGACCAACAGCGTCGGGACGTCGACCAGTCGGCGCGCGATGGTAGGCAGCACACCCAGCGACGTCGAGTAGTTGTCGTGGTGACCCACATCGACGACCACGTTCATCCACGGCTCGTCACTCATCGCCTGCATCGCCGTGACGATGCTGGACTTTCCGGACCGTGGTGCTCCGTTCAAGATCACAATGCGGCCGACGCGTGAAGTCTGCTGCGTTGGGGTCACCATCGTCTGCCGAGGATCTGTTCCACCGTCAGGGACCGAGGCGGGGCGCCGGTGGCAGCCGCCCAACGGGCCGCATCGCACAGCAGCTCGTTGATCGGTGTCGGCACGCCGTGCGTCCGGCCCAGCAGCACGATTTCGCCATTCAACCAATCGACCTCTGTCGTTGCTGCGCCGCGGGCCAAGCTCTGCCACGTCGAGCCGCCGCCTCTACCCCGGCTGCTGCCCGGAATCGGCAGCACCTCCATGACTCCAGTGCGTCGAGCGCGATCATCGGCGGTTGCCACCTTGTCGATTCCGGCAGCCAGCAGACACGCCTCGGCTTCGGCTCGAGCAGGGCCAACCAACAGCTCGACGTGGTCGGTGTCGCTGACCAGTGCGTCGGCCGCGTTGCCTAGGTTCAGCATCAGCTTGGTGTACTTCCAACGCATCACGTCGGGGATCGAGCGGCCGGTCAGGTTGCTGAGGGCGAAGGCACGCGCGAGTACGTCGCTGACCGAATCGGTGCCGTCGGGATACCGGCCCACATCCAGAATCGCGTTGTTGGGTGCACCGCTGGCATCGACCACACCCGGGTCCATGTACATCGCGGGCAGCAGGACGCAGATGCCGTAGACGCTGCCGAAGCGGCGCAATGCCATCCGCTCGTTCTCGACCCCGTTCTGTGCGCACGCAACCTTGACGCCGATCGGGGCGTGTCGAGCCAACTGCTCCAACGCCGCGGCGGTGTCCTGGGTCTTCATCGTCAGGATCACCACGTCGTCGGGTGTCATCTCGATCTGGGAGATGTGCTCGACCACGGGCACGGCCAGTGACACCGTGCCCGAGGGATCGTTGATGGTCAGCCCGTTGGCACGAATGGCATCGCAGTGCGAGCTTCGGGCCACCAACGTGATCTGGTGACCGTGCGCGGCCTGATGCTGGAACAGGCGCCCGCCGATCACACTGCCCACTGCACCCGCCCCGAAGATCACCATCCGCATCGGGTCAGTCTGCCCGAGGCGTCGATCAGTGTTTGACACAAACGTTCGATGTCAGAGGTGCAGTTCAGGGCATTTCGCCTTTGACACAAACTTGAGGAGGAGCGCTGTCAGCGGGCGGCGAGGGCGTCGGCGACCTTCTCGAGGCCGACGACACGGCTGCCCTTCACCAGCACGGCGTCACCATCGCCCAGCTGGCCCAGCGCGCCCACCGGATCGTCGGTTGCGGCGACGCCGTACAACGGCGTGCCCACGGCCACAATCGTGATGCCGCGTGCTGCTGCATAGCTGCGGATTGACTGGTGCTCGGATTCGGCGTCAGCGATCTCGGCCATCACGCCCAGCACGGCCATCCTTCGGCGGGCGGGCAGGTCGGCCAACGCGTCGAGCGCGGCGCGCATCGACGTCGGGTTGGCGTTGTACGAATCGTTCAGCACCAGTGCCCCGCCTGTCGAGCGCACGACCTGCATGCGCATGGCTGTCAAACGCACTGCAGAAAGTGCGTCCGCACCCGCTGCCAGATCGCCACCGACAACGCCCACGCATGCCAACGCTGCGGCGGCGTTGTGCACCATGTGCCGGCCCGAGACGGCCAGCCGCACCGGCACCTCGCCCCACGGCGTCACAGCAGTGAACGATGCGCACGCCAACTGGTCCAGCGTCACCTCGACGGCACGAACGTGACAGTACGGATCTTCACCGAACAGCACCACCGAACCGGCACACTCGGTTGCCATTGCCCGCACGCGGGGGTCGTCGCCGTTCAAGATGGCGACTCCGTCCTGGGGCAACGCTTGGATCAGTTCGGCCTTGGCCCGGCTGACTCCTTCGATGCCACCGACGCGGTCACCATGCGCCTCGGCGACGCGTGTGACGACGCCGATCTGCGGTTTGGCAATGGTGCACAACCGGGCGATCTCGCCGAATCCGCGCATGCCCATCTCCAACACCATCACCTCGGCGTCGTCAGGAGCATTCACGATGGTGGTCGGTAGGCCCTGATCGTTGTTGAAGCTGCGCTCGTTGGCCCACGTGCGTTTGCCGGCCGACAGCGCGGCCAGCGCAAAGTCCTTGGTGCTGGTCTTGCCCACTGATCCGGTCACGCCGATGACCGTCGCCGACGATCTCGAACGAAGGTGAGTGGCCAACCGCATCAGTGCCTGCAGCGTGTCGTCCACGTGGACTGCCGTGCCTGGGGCGGCATCGGCAACGGGCCGCGACGTGAGGTACGCGGCGGCCCCGCCGTCGAGAGCTGCCTTGATGAAGTCGTGCCCATCGCGTTGGTCGATCAGCGGAACGAACAGCTGGCCGGTCTGCAGCGTGCGCGAGTCGAAACCGGTTCCGTCGATGGCGACGTCGGGTCCGGTGAGTGTTCCGCCGGTCGCCGCGGCGACGTCGTGTGCCCAGAATCGCATTGAGGCACACGGTACCGTCGGGCCCGCATGAGCAACCGTGACCCCGAGCCCGAAGACCGGACCGAGAGCCGGACCGAATGCCCGACCGAAAGCCCGACCGGCGACCGCGCCGCTGACTCGCGCATCGAGCTGATCGTGCTGTTCGGTGGGCAGTCGGCCGAACACGACGTCAGTTGCACCACCGCCGCCCACGTCCTGCGCGCGGCTGATCCGAGCAAGTACCGAATCACCCCCATCGGCATCGCTCGCGACGGCACGTGGGCGCTGGCCAGCGGCGCACAGGCCGCACTGGCGGTAGGACCCGATTCGCTGCCCGGTCACCTCGATCCGGCAGGCTCGACTGTGGTCCCCACCGACGTGATCTCGGTGGCGAACACCAGTCGACGCACGGTGGTGCTGCCGTTGCTGCACGGCCCGATGGGCGAGGACGGCACAGTGCAGGGCTTGCTGGAACTGGCCAACGTACCGTACGTGGGCTCGGGCGTACTGGGGTCGGCGTTGTCCATGGACAAGGCGATGGCCAAGCAGGTGCTGGCCGCCAACGGTGTGCGCCAAGCGCGACATCGCGCCTTCCGCCAGCACCAACTGACCCCCGGCCTGCCCCAGCAACTCGCCGACCAACTGGGCCTGCCGCTGTTCGTCAAGCCCGCCAACATGGGTTCGTCGGTGGGAGTGTCGAAGGCCAAGACCGTCGAAGACGTACGCGACGCCATCGCCTTGGCCCTGACCTACGACGAGTGGGTGGTAGTCGAGGAAGCGATCGTCGGTCGCGAGATCGAAGTGGCCGTGCTGGGCAACCTGCACCCGAAGGCCAGCCTGCCCGGCGAGATCGTTCCGGGCGCCGAGTTCTACGACTATGCCGACAAGTACCTGGATGACGGTTCGCAATGTCTGATCCCGGCATCGCTGTCGGCCGATGACACCGCCGAGGTGCAGCGACTTGCAGTTGAGGTCTTCCTGCTGCTGCGGTGCGACGGCATGGCGCGGGTCGACTTCTTCTACGAGCCCGGCCCCGACGGTCGCGGCTTCCTGTGCAACGAGGTCAACACCATTCCCGGCTTCACGCCGATCTCGATGTATCCAAAGATGTGGATCGCCAGCGGTCTGTCGTACTCGGCGCTCATCGACGAACTGGTCCAGTTGGCCATCGAGCGCCATGGCCGACAGCGGCGCAACACCGCGCACTGACACCAGCGTCTGCCACCGGCGCTATGGCATCAGCGCAGCGCGCAAGAACGCCAACAGTTCGTCGCGCAGTTGGCGCAGGCCCGCGGCGGTGGGTTGCCAGCCGTTGACCCGCAGCGCTTCGGGTTCGGTGGCGATGCCGGTCACGGTGGCGTAGCACAGGGCCGCCACCAGGCCGGGGTCGGCTCGTCGCAGGCGACCGGCATCCATCTCGGCCTGCAGGTACACGTGGGCACGATCGGCCAAGGGGCGCAGCTGACCGGTTAGCGACTCGGCCACACGGGGCGGCAACCGGCTGACCTCACGAATCAGCCCCAGCAGTGCCGGGCGTCGCACTGCCGGCCGGAACACGGCCCGGACCACAGCGTCCAGCCGCTCCAGCGGATCGTTGCTGGCCGAGCGCAGGGCTGCATCGACCACCAGCACCAGATCACCTGCCGCCTGCTCCAGCACCGCCTGCAACAACTCGTCCTTGCTGGGAAACCAGTACAGCAACGTCTGCTTGGCGACGCCCACTTCCGATGCGATCTGATCCAACGAGACCGCGTCGACTCCCCGCAGACCGAACAGGTCGGTCGCGGCCGTCAGGATGCGGGCGCGGGTGGATGTTCGCATTGTTCTCTACCATATGGTAGACAATCTCCAGCCCCAGGGGAGGGACGGAACCACTCGATGATCAGCCAGAACCTTGCCGGCAAGCGCATCGCCATCACCGGCAGCACGGGTTTCGTCGGCACTGCGCTGGTGGAACGCCTGCTGCGGAGCGTTCCCGACTGCACGCTGGTGCTGCTGGTCCGGCCGAGTAAACGCCACGACCCCGCCGAGCGCGTGCGTCGCGAGATCTTCAAGAACAACGCCTTCGACCGCCTGAAGGCCGATCTGAAGGCCGGCGAAGGCTTCGACGCCATGATCGCGCGTCGCGTCGATGCCATTGGCGGCGATGTCAGCACCGATGGCCTCGGCCTGAACGATGCCGATCGAGCGACGTTTGCCAGTTGCGACATCGTCATCCACTCCGCAGCAGCAGTCGCCTTCGACTCGCCGCTCGACTCGGCCGTCGAGATCAACCTGCTCGGCCCCACACGCGTTGCCGACACGCTGAACGCGCTGGGCATCACGCCTCACATGGTCTCGGTCAGCACGTGCTACGTGGCCGGAAACCGCCGTGGCAACGCTCCCGAGCAACTGGTCAGCGAGGGGCCGTTCGATCTCGGGCTCAGCTGGCGCAAGGAAGTAGCTGCGGCTCGTCGCCTGCGCAGCGATCTGGAAGCGTCCAGCCGCGATCCCGACCACCTGCGCACGTTGCGCAAACACGCTCACAAAGAGCTCGGCGCCGCTGGTGCCCCGGCGCTGGCGGCCAAGACCGAGCAGCTGCGCGAGCGTTGGGTCAGCGACGAACTGGTCGAGGCCGGCAGGGCACGCGCTGCCAGCGTCGGTTGGCCCGACGCCTATGCCTACACCAAGGCCTTGGGCGAGCAGGCGTTGACCGAGGTGAAGGGCAACGTGCCGGTCTCGATCGTGCGGCCGTCGATCATCGAGTCGGCCCTCGCCGAACCGTTCCCCGGATGGATCCGTGGCTTCCGAATGGCCGAGCCCGTCATTCTCAGCTACGCCCGCGGTCTGCTGAAAGAGTTCCCCGGCGTGCCAGAGGGAACCGTTGATGTGATTCCCGTCGATCTGGTCGTGGCCGCCATCATCTCGGTCGCCGCGGTGGGCCCCGAGCTTGCTCCGCCGATCACACAGGTGGCCAGTGGGGGCATCAACCCGCTTCGCTATCAGCTGCTGGTCGACAACATTCGCGCCTGGTTCAGCGAACATCCGCTGTACGACCCCGAGGGCCAGCCGATCGATGTGCCCGAGTGGACGTTCCCCGCTCGCGGTCGTGTGCAGAAGCAGCTGAAGCGGGCGAAGAAGCTGGCCGAGACCGGCGAACGCGCACTGCAGGCGCTGCCGTTGCGTGGCAAGCAGGCGTCGTGGGCAGCCAAGCTGGAAGAGAAGAAGAACGACATCGATCGCGCCTACGGGTACGTGCAGCTGTACGGCCTGTATACCGAGTGCGAGGCCATCTATCAGGTCGACCACCTCATGAACACGTGGGCGTCGCTGCCCGCCGACGATCAGGCGACGTTCAACTTCGACCCACGGTCGGTCGACTGGGTCACCTATATCACCACCATCCACCTGCCGTCCATTGTGCAGCACTCGCGCGCCAAGATCACGCCCGGCAAGAACCGCAACGATCGCGCCGATCGGTTGCGACGCAGTGTGCTGTCGCCCGAGCGCCACGTTGCCGCATTCGATCTGGAGAACACACTCATCTCGTCGAACGTGGTCGAGAGCTACTCGTGGCTGGCCACACGCCGGCTGAACATGCCAGAGCGCATGCGCTACGTGTTGCGCACCTTGGCCGAGGCGCCGTCGCTGTCCAGCATGGACCGAAAGGACCGCGGCGATTTCCTACGCCACTTCTACCGCCGCTACGAAGACGCGCCGTTCACGCAGATCGACGAGGACTCGAAGGAACTGCTCACTCAACTCATCCTGACCAAGAGCTTTCCGGCCGGTCTGCGCCGGGTTCGAGAACACAGGGCGCTCGGTCATCGGACGGTGCTCATCACCGGAGCGCTCAGCTTCGCCGTCGAGGGGCTGCGCCCACTGTTCGACGAGATCGTCGCGGCCGAGATGACGGTGCGCGCCGACGGCACCTACAGCGGCGAGTTGTCGAAGGTGCCACCCACCGGCGAGACGCGTGCGCAGATCCTGGCCGACTACTGCCAGGCCGAGAACCTGAAGTTGGAAGAGTCAATCGCCTACGCCGATTCCACCAGCGATCTGCCGCTGCTGGAGTGCGTCGGCTTTCCGGTCGCGGTGAATCCCGAGACCCGGTTGGCGGCCATCGCGCGCAAGCGCGGCTGGCTGGTCGAAGAGTGGAGCAAGGCATCGGGCGCACCGAAGTCGTTGCTGCCCATCGGCCCGATGCTGGCCGAGCGCGAGCGCCGCAGGGTCTTCCAATGAAGGCGTTGCAGGTGGACAAGAAGGTCGGGCGCATCGGTGCGGCCCGCCTGCTGTCGCCATTCTCGGCGGCCGCTGCAGCCAAGTTCGGCCCGCTCGATCTGGTCACCATCGACCCGCCCGAACTGCCCGCCGAAGGGTGGCACCGGGTGCACACCCATCTGGCCGGCATCTGCGGCAGCGACCTGACCACCGTGGAAGGTCATGCCTCGCCGTACTTCGACGATTGGGTCAGCTTTCCGTTCGTGCCGGGCCACGAGGTGGTCGGCCATCTGACCGGCGACGACGGCCAACCGGACCGGCGAGTGGTCATCGAACCGGTGCTGGGTCACGCGGCCCGCGGCTTTCCGCCGCCCTTCCCCGATGCTGCCCCTGGCGACGGCAACGACTACGCACATCTGGTCACCGGCCACCTGCAGCCAGGCATCCAGATCGGCTTCTGCAACAGCACATGTGGCGGATGGGCACCGCAGTTCGTGGCCCACTCCAGTCAGTTGCATGACGTGCCCGACGACATGAGCGACGAGCAAGCGGTACTGGTCGAACCTGCGGCGGGTGGCATCCACGCCGCGCTGCTGACATGGCCTGTCCTGACCGACATCGACCGCCCAGTGGTCGCAGTGCTGGGCGCGGGCACGATGGGCCTGTGCGCCATCGCCGGGCTTCGTCGCTACGTACCCGGCGTGCAGATCATCGTGGGCGCGCGGTATCCGCACCAGCAAGCACTGGCCAAGGCGTTCGGCGCCGACATCGTCGTGTAGCCGGACGAGTTGTTCCGCGCGGTACGACGAATTACCGGTGGACACGTCATCGGCGACCACCTGTCGGGCGGCGCCGACGCCACCATCGACGCGGTCGGCACGTCGGCATCCATCGCCGATTGCCTGCGGTTCACACGACCTCGCGGTCGTGTGGTGCTGATGGGCATGCCCGCCGAAGTCACCGTCGATCTGACAGGACTGTGGCACCGCGAAACACAACTGGTCGGCGCGTACACCTACGGCACCGAGACCATGCCGGATGGTGCCCGCCGCCGCACGTTCGATCTGGCCATCGACACCGCGCACACGCTCGGCTTCGAGCGTCTGCTGTCGGCCACCTATCGCATCGACGACCACCACGACGCCATTGCCCACGCCGCAACAGCTGGACGGCGCGGTGCCGTCAAGATCGCCTTCGATCTGCGACCCTCTCCCAAGAAAGCGAGCGAGTGACATGCCTCGTCCCGGATTCGTGCTCGAGGTCGATCGATCGACCCCACCCATCCTGTTCTGGCGCGGCGAGAACTTCAGTCTCGAGAAGCTGCCGGCGGGGCGCAGCCGCGTCATCTATCCGCCCGAGCCACTGAAGGCACTCGACGACATCGACGGCGCCATCCGTCACGCGCTGCTGAATCCGCACGACCAAGATCCGTTGCCGACGCTGCTGTTCCCCGGCATGAAGCTGACCATCGCCTTCGACGACGTCAGCCTGCCGCTGCCGAAGATGCGCCGACCCGACTCGCGCCAGCGCGTCATGGAAGCCGTGCTGGACATGGCTGCCGAGGCCGGAGTCGATGACGTGCACATCATCGCTGCGCTCGGCCTGCACCGCCGCATGCACGAGTACGAACTTCGGCACGCGCTGGGCGATCGCATCTTCGACGCGTTCCACGGTCGCGGCATGCTGTACCAGCACGACGCCGAGGACCACGACAACCTCGCGGTCATCGGCACCACGCCAGAGGGCGAGGTGTTGGAGATCAACAAGCGTGCGGCCGACAGCGATCTGGTCGTGTACGTCAACATCAACTCGGTCGCGATGGACGGTGGTTGGAAGAGCATCACCACCGGCCTGGCGTCGTACCGCTGCCTCAGCCACCACCACAATCCCGAGACGCTCGAGAACACGCGCAGCTTGATGGATCGCCACAAGAGCGAGCTGCACAAGAGCGTGTGGCGCATGGGCAAGTTGCTGCGCGACGACGGTCCCAAGATCTTCCAGATCGAGACCACGTTGAACACCGACATGTTCCCGTCGCCGTTCGGCTTCATCAACAAACGCGAGTGGGAGTGGACGCCCAAGGACCGGGCCATCTACCTGGGTACCACCAAGTCACTGAACCGCACCCCCCTGCGCCTGGCCCGCAAGATCTTCCACGACATGGAAGGTCCGCACCAGATGACCAGTGTGCAGGCCGGCGAGACCGAGGCCGTGCACAAGATCACATTGGAACACGTCCATCGCCAGCAGCTGGTCCACGTCGAGGGGCAGACCGACATCTTGACCCTGGGCATTCCTTATGTGTGCCCATACAACCCCGACGGCATCATGAACCCGGTGTTGGTCATGTGCATGGGCCTGGGCTACTTGTTCAACATGTATCGCAACAAGCCATTGGTGCGAGAGGGCGGCGTCATCATCATGACCCACCCCACCTACCGCGACTTCCACCCGGTGCACCATCCCAGTTACATCGACTTCTTCGAACAGGTGCTGGCCGACACCACCGACCCGGCCACCATGTCGAAGAAGTGGGAGAAGCAGTACGCCGAGGACGAGTGGTACCGGCACCTGTATCGCACCGGCAACGCCTACCATGGCGTGCACCCGTTCTACGCTTGGTACTGGGGCGCGCATGGCCTGCAGCACGCCGGCAAGGTCATCATCGTTGGCGGCGATCCGTCCACCGTTCGCCGGCTGGGATTCACACCGGCATCCACCATGGACGACGCGTTCGAGATCGCCAGCGATGTCGTCGGTCGCTCGCCCACCATCAGCCACCTGCACGTGCCCGCGCTCTTGCTGGCCGACGTCCAATGACCAACAAGACAGGGCTGGGCCGCAGTTCGTCCGTCGTGCTGCGACGCGGCGCGCGGATGATCGATGCGGTCAGCGCGCCGTTGCAGCTCGCGCTGAAGCCGACCCGTGCGATGGGTTTCCCGTACCGACGGCCCACCGTGCCTCGCGGTGTCGTCGTACCGCCCGACCCGTCGAAACTGGG
>JANNFQ010000103.1:0-2120 GCA_031380045.1 Acidimicrobiaceae bacterium | reverse complement strand
TTGGATACTTCCACTTTCCTTCATCACGGGCGGTGGAGCGAACGGAACGGTGACTCCGGGCGTGCAGGTGAACGGTTCAGGCAGCAGCACAGCGTGCGATTCGCCAGCCCCCTGATTCAGTGTCGTCACCGAGTGTCCGAGCGGTTGCAGTCGACGACGGCGCAGTCCTGTTCGACACCGCAAACGAGCAGTTTGTCGACCTCAACGACTCCGCCGCTGAATTGTGGGTCGTGCTAACTGAGAGTTCCTTCTCGAGGTCTGCCTTGCTCGACCACCTCGCCGAGCGGTACTCCATCGACGATGCGTCGGCTCAAGGGATCGCTGATGGCTTCGTCCGAGACTTAGCTGCCGGCGGGCTCGTGATCTCCACGATTGATTGATCCGGATCGCAGCCGGCGGCCAGCGCGCCACGCTCGGGCGTGCGTCACCGATGTCCTGACTGGGTTCACCGCCAGGTAGGGCGCAACAAGCCGTGATCGCGTCCGCTGATCGATCCCGACCTCCTTCGGCACGATCCATCGCTGTAGCGGTACTCGCTTCGAGTCGTCGCCGAACAGGACTGATTCGGCTAGGCGCGTGGTCAACTTCCAGAAGCGCCGGAGGCCCAGCGACGCAGCCATCGTCTCGACCTCCTCGTCACCGTGAGCCGCGAGCAACAACGCGTCGAACAGGTCCCTCTGGCGCGTGAAGCCTCCCTTCCAACAGTGCATCGCCATCAGCAGCGCGTGCACGTCGTCTCTCGGCCGCAGCACACCCTCCACCCCCGTTCGCGACGGCTGGGCCGTATCGAAGATCAACTCGGCCGGGATTGTTGCCCAGCCGGGAACGTTCGGGCGATGGTGCAGCTCTACCCCCAACATGCCAGTCGTGTCGGCCAGCGCCGGAAGGTGATGGTGATCGATGTCGAGGCGACGCTTCGGGTTCTGCCAATAGCCCTGCGCCACCAAACCGTCCCACCGCACACGGGCATCGCGCACCAGCACATCCAGATCTCGGAACGGTCGCTGCAATTGGTTGGGATACAGCTGGGCCACCTCCAGCCCCTTCATCAACACCATCGGGCTGGAATGCTGCGCCACCTGCTGGCTCAAGATGTGCTGGCCCACCAGCACCCGCCGTGCGTGATATCGGCGGTCGGCCTTCAGTCGCTCCTCGTCGCCGAACAGCAGATCGAACCCGTGGCTCTGCTGCCGCTGGGGCGACCACGCCCCCACGTGACGCGTCAGCAACTCGAACAGTTGCTCGGGTGTTCGCCGTTCGGTCACGACCCCGATGATGCCCCCAGCGCCCCGATCGTGCGAGTGATCTCTTCGCCCTCGGCCATCGACGCCACTCCAGCCTCGGCCAATACGGCGATCTGGTCGAGGGAGTGCTGCAGGTCGCGATCGGGATCGCGGATCAAGGTGCGGGCGATGGCCAACACCAGATCGGCGCCATCCAGATTCGGCTCGTGCTGATCGCGCAGCAGCAATGAGCTGATCGGTCTGCGTCCGGCCGGCACCGCAGCGTCGATCGATTGCGGCGGCAGCACCACCTCGCACGTCTCGACGTCGACCACCGCCACCGTCGTCGGCAGCATCGTGACGCCCCGCCCCCCGAGGCGCCGATCGTGGCCGGCCACATCGTGCCCCGGGCCCGGTGCAACCAACACGGCACTGCCGTTCGGCAGCAACACGGTTCGCACGCGCAGCGGCAACAGCGGGGTGCCGATTGCGTGCTGCAAGTAGTGCAGATGGAAGGCGGCCGCCGACACCACATCGGCCTCGTGCCGCGACCGGCGCAGCACGATGTCGCCCGACTCGTACAACACCCACGATGCCGTGCCCACGCCGGAATCGGCGGCGGGGCGGCCGAGCAACAATCCCTCCGGCGCGTGGATGTTCTGCACGCGCAGTTCGGGCATCGCTTCGATCGCCGGCCGCAGCGCACCAGATTCCGACGCGACGCGAAAGGTCAGTGCGCCGACATCGACACTGAACGAGTCCGCCTCACCGAGGCGGATCTTGCCGAGCAGTCAAGGCGAGGCCGAGGGCGGGTACGACAGGTGCGACACCGGCATGGGGTTCATGCCCTCGGGAATGAGGTGCCCCGACGACAGCAGCGCCGTGGTGAACCCGAAC
>JANNFQ010000100.1:0-23404 GCA_031380045.1 Acidimicrobiaceae bacterium | reverse complement strand
GGCCCGGCTACCTCGCCTCGGTGCAAGCAGTGCCGGAAGAGCGTCGCCATCTGCGCGTACATAACGGGCACAACTGCTGGGTGGCCGAAGAAGACGAGCCCTTCATCACGCCCGAACTGCTGGAGGCCACATGCCTGATCGGCACTGCCGATCAGCTCGCTGTGCGCTTGCGAGCGCTGGAGTCGGCAGGGCTCAGCCAGGTCACGATCTTGCCGTCGCTGGCATCGCGAGAACAGGTGCTGCGCGATGTCGCGACGAAGGTGATGCCGCTGCTGGTCTCGTGACGATGTCGTCACATGGCGGGTGAGCGTGCCAACGATCCGACGCGGACGGTTCCGTTGGTTCCGTCGACGTGCAACATGGTGCCGTCGGCGACAGCGGTGATGCCGGGCACGCTGAGCACAGCGGGAATCCCCAGCTCGCGAGAGATGATCGCTGCGTGACTGAGAATTGCGCCGGCGTCACACACGACGGCTGCCGCAGTGAGGAAGAGTGGGGTCCATGACGGATCGGTGATCGCGCAGACCAGCACGTCGCCGGGCTGCAGACCCGCTGGATCGCCAGGATCTACGATCACTCGCGCTGGGCCCTGGGCGACGCCGCCACTGACGGCGATGCCGGTCAGTGTGGTACCGGCCGCTGGTGCAACCGGGCGGGCATCGGCGCGCAGGGTCCACGTGGCGGGGTCGGGAATGCTGCCGTCGAACCAATGCGGTGGAATGCGCTCGTCGAGGTATCGCTGCTGCTCGGCACGCTGGGCGATGATGTCGTCGAAGTCGAGCGGGCGCGCCACGAAGTCGGCCAACTCTGCGGCAGTGACGCAAAAGGCCCGCCGCACGTCGGTGGGGCCACCGCGCTCGGCCGCACGTCGCACCAGTTCGTGCAGTACCCGCCGGGCGCCCAGGTTCTCGAGCACCAGGATGTCCTTGGCTCGTTCGCGTCCGATCGAACCGCGTCGCGAGACCAGCGCGCAACGGCGTGTCATCCACCGCTTGTGCCGAGGCACCAGTCGCAACGCTTCGGTCAGTGCGGCGTCGGCGTCGGCGGCCAGGCGACGTGACGTCGCCAATGGATCGCGATCGTCCGGCGCGTGACGCAAGCAGTCGATCGCTGCGTACACGGGCGCCGGATCCATCACCCACGCCGGAGTGGCCAGCTCGTACTCGTCGTTGCCCCGGTGACCGTGCTCGGCGAGGAATGCATCGAGCGCAGGTTGCAATGCGGTGTCACGCGTCCGCTCGGCAATCGCTTCGAGACCCTGGTCGAACGCCGCTGAGATCGATGGGTCGGCCGCCACCAGACGACCGAGAGTCCACATCCGTTGCGCCAGTTGGGCAGAGTCGACATCGCCCGTGCCACCCACGATCCGGTTCGCCAGCCCCGGCGGGATGCCGGGGCCTTCCAGCGCTCGGTCCAGTAGCCCTCTGGGTGCGCCCGCCAGCATGCTGAACTGCAACAGTCGCTTCATGCTGGCCCCCTGGCGCGGGCCGAAGGTGCCGAGCCACTGAACGAGTTGCTCGTCGGACGCCGTGCGGACATCGGGCATGGTGGCCAACCATGCGTGGGCCTCGGCCCGAGCGACGTCCAGCGGGCCGAGGTCAGGTTGACGCATCAGCTTGACCACGTAGCCGCTCAGCGACAGCGTGGCCCGAAGGCTTCGGTCACCCTTGGCGGGGCGGTACGGAGGGATGCCTTCGACATCGCCCAACACCTGCTTGTCGGCATCGGCAGGAGTCAGGCCAGGCATGCGAACGCCGAACAGTCGCATCGCCGAGCCGCTCATGTACAAGTAGCCACCGAACACGCCGGTACCGACCGACGGTCCCACGACCTCGCTGCGGCGCAGCACGCCTATCTCGACGAACACATCGATCTGCCCGATGCGGATGCAGTCGCCGATCAATGTGCCGGTCAGCGCCGTCATCACATGTGGGAAGACCTCGCCGACATTGCCGCGCGTGTACATCGTGAATCGCTTGTTGGGCTCGGTGTCGGCAACCCAGATCAATGCCATGCCCGAGTCTTGTCCGTTGTGAGCAGTCCGTTTCACCGTTCGCCACCACCTTCGTCAGCCGTTGTGGCAACAGACGACTCCGGTCGGCCGGCGGGTGACAGAGTGCTTGCTATTGTACCGATCGTTCGGTACAATCTTGACGTGCCTTCTCGTCTGGTGACCGACGCTCAACTCTTCGACCGCTTGACCGATGTGTTCCGATCGGCCGGGTTCGAGGGCGCTTCGCTCAGTGACTTGGCGATCGCCACCGGCCTACAGAAGTCCAGCCTGTATCACCGGTTCCCGGGCGGAAAGGCGCAGATGGCTGCCGAGGTCGCCGAACGTCTGGGCAAGAGAGACGTGGAACAGGCGTTGGCGCCGCTGTTCGCAGATGGTCCGATCGAGGCCCGGCTGCGGCGGGTCGGGCGATCGCTCACTGCGTTCTACGAGGGCGGTGCCAAGAGTTGCTTGCTGGACACCATGTCGATCGGAGCCGCCGGGCCCGACGCCCGGCGTGCGCTGGCGGCGGCTGCGAACCGCTGGATCCAGGGGTTCGCCCGAGTGGCGGCCGAGTCAGGTGCCGACGAGGCCGAGGCGCAGATCCGAGCCCAGGACGCGATCGCAGCCATCGAGGGCGCGCTGGTACTGGCTCGGGTCACCAAGAACACGGGGCCGTTTGCCCGAGCCATTCAACAGCTGCCAGCAGTTCTGCTGGGTACGCACATCACCCCCGACCACACCGCCAAGGAGCGTTGAGACATGGAGAACTATCTGGATCTGGCGCTCGGGGCCGACTCGTATGCGCACCAGCAGCGGCGTGGCTCACGGGATGCCTACCAACGCACTGCCGAGATGCCTGCGCCAAGCGGGCTTGGCTCCGACGAGATCGAGTTCCTCACCGACCGAGACAGCTTCTACCTCGCGTCCGTCGGCCAGAACGGTTGGCCGTACGTGCAGCACCGAGGTGGAGAGGCTGGGTTCGTCCACGTGATCGATGCGACTCACCTGGCGTGGGCAGACCGCAGTGGCAACCGTCAGTACATCTCGGCCGGCAACGTGGATCATGACGACCGCGTCGCCATCATCGCAGTGGACTATCCCAACCGGCGGCGCCTGAAGCTGTACGGCCGCGCTCGCTACGAACCTTCGCCGACCGCCGAGCAGCAGACCGCCCTCGGTCTGGATGGGCGCATCGAGGGTGCGGTGATCGTCGAGGTGATGGCCTTCGATTGGAACTGCCCGAAGTACATCACGCCCCGCTACACCGCCGACCAGGTGCGAGCGAGCATCGAACCGCTGCAGCAGAGAATTCGCGACCTCGAGCAGCAACTCGCTGCGAACGCCGGGCAACTCGACACTTGATCAGTCGACAGTCGATCACAGTGCCTCACCCAGGCGTTCCAGTGATCCGGGAACCAGCTCGGTCAGCTGAACGCGACCGATGCCGAGACTCTCCAGCGATCGCAACCGGTCGAGGACTCGCTTCGGGTCGCCGACGAATTCTGCGCACAGATTGTCGCCCATCGATGCCCGAACCGCTTCGACGGCGGCGCCCTCACCGGCCGCGAACAAGACGAACAGGCCGATGGGAATGTCGGGACGCACCTCGCGAACGGCGGCGATCATGCCGACGAGCTCGTCCTGGGTGACCGAAGCCAGCGCCGGGATGTCCAACGACCCGCCCCGAGTGGTGCGGCCGAACTTCAGCTCGACTCGATCGACGAGAGGAGTGATGTGACGCATGGTCCACGAACCGCCGACCGACGCGACCAACGGGATCTCGGGTGCCCGCAGCGCTTCGATGAAGGGAACCTCCATGCGGTAGTGCTCGCCGTCGAACGTGCAGCGTCCTTCGGTCAGTAGTTGACGCGCAATGAGCAACGCCTCGCGGTACATGCGGGCGCGCTGTGGTCCGCTGGGATACGTCTGGCCGGTCGCCACGATCTCGTTCTCGTTCCATCCCGCGCCCAGACCGGCCTCGAACCGCCCGCCCGACAGGCGATGCATGGCCACGCTGGCCTGTACGAATTCGAACGGCGAACGAGCCAGGTTGTTGACGAACGACGGCGCGATCGTGATGCGTTGCGTGGCGCAGCCCATTGCCGCCAGCGCGACCCACACGTGCGGTGCGGCCTCGCGCAACCAGTAGTGGTCGGAGCACGTTGCTCCGTCGAACCCGGCATCTTCCGCAAACTTGGCGAACTCGCCGGGGTCGTACCGGTTGGAGGTGAGGTTGGCGAAGAGCTGGATCATCGGGGTCAGGAGCTGGACGATAGTGCGACGCATATCAACGAGCTCTCACTAGTGTCACGAGAATGAGCCCCGAGACAGCCGACCTTGCCGACCTGCCCACTCTCATCGACCTGAACGGACGCCGGGCGCTGGTCACCGGTGGCGCCAAGGGCATCGGCGCCGCCATCGCTGCGCGGCTTGCGCAGGCCGGGGCACACGTGACCATCGCCGACCTCGATCCCGACGGGCGCACCACTGCGGAGGCGCTGGTCGCAGCTGGACGAGCGGCGTCGTTCGTGCTCTGCGACATCACGAACGCCTCGCAACTGGACGAGGCCGTTCGATCGGCAGCCGATGATGGCGCCCTCGACATCCTTGTCAACAACGCCGGCATCTTTCCCACGACGGGCCCGATCGACGACGTCACCGACGCGTTCGTGGAACGGATGCTCGAGGTCAACGTACGCGCCCAGTACAGCGCGTCGCGCAACGCTGCTCGATTCATGACCAACGGCGGCAGCATCGTCAACCTCGCCTCTATCGCCGCGATCCGCGGTGGCGCGAACATCACCGCGTACACGGTGTCGAAGGCAGCAGTGGTTGGGCTGACTCGAGCATTCGCCAACGAACTCGGCCCACGCAACATTCGGGTCAACGCCATCGCCCCGGGCATCATCGACACCCCCGGAGTGCAAGAGCAGCTGGCGCCGTTGCGCGCCGGTGGGGTGGACATCGGCAGGGCCATCGCCGCGAACCCGTTGCGCATCGCCGGCCAACCCGATCACATCGCTCGCGCTGCCCTGTTCCTCGCGTCAGACCTTGCGGCGTTCGTGACTGGTCACGTGCTGGTCGTGGATGGCGGCGCCACCGCCTGACTCGCGTCAGGTCAGCGGTCTGGCGATGACGATCTGCTGCGAGGCGTCCACGAACACGTCGGCTCGATGGATGACGCTGCGCGAGTCGTTGGCGTCGGTCAGCACGTCGATCGCGGCAAGGTCGTCCGGCGCCAGACGATCGGCCGATTGGTCGCTGCTGCGACGCAAGTGTCCCAGGACGACACGACGTGCGTCGTCGGCCAACGGGGCATCCAGACGTTGGCGCGCCAGACGCGAGCCGATCACCTCGAAGCCTGCCACAGCCAGCATCGAAGCGAGGTCGACCGACGGCACAGATCCGGACAGTCCCGCACGCATCTCGGCGAACCATGCCGCCGCTACCTCCTCCAGACGGGCGGTCAGCCCGGGCCGGCCGACATCGAGGTGCTCGGGCAACATGCGTGTCGGGTCGCCGAACTCGGCGATCGCAATCAGCCCCTGCGGATTCAACAGGTTGCGAAGCAGCCGCAGTGACGCCACTTCGTCGCCGATGTGATGCAGCGACATCGATGCCCAGATCAGATCCGCAGGTTCCAGTCCATCGAGGCCGTCGGGCAACTCGGCAAGGTGAGTGCGAACTCGAGCATCGACGTTCAGTGCTGCCGCACGGTGGCGTGCTCGTTCGAGCATGGCCGCCGAACCGTCGATCGCGGTGACATGTGCATCCGGGAACAGCCGCGCCAGCTCGCAGGTGCCCACCCCCGGGCCGCTGCCGATGTCCAGCACGTGGCCGACCGGCGGCGCGTCGGGACCGCGTAGCTCGGACGCCCACAGGGCCGTTTCGGTGACGAAACCCAACAACACCTCGCCCTGCAGTTCGGTGTGCTCGGCCCACGCCTGCCAGTCGGCCTCATCGATGTGGACGTGTCCGTGATGATGGGGTCGGTCCGCGTGGTGATGTTCGTGGGCAGCCATGTCGGTCACGCTAGATGTCCCACTCGATCGGCATATCTGTGACCGCAGTATGGTTCGGGCTCCGCAGAAGAGGGGGACCTACATGAGCGCACCGACACCTGGCACGCAGGACTGGCTGGATCTGGTCGTCGAAGACATCGTGGATCCCGACCTGCCCATCGTCGATCCGCACCACCACCTGTGGCCAGAGGGTGGGGCGTTGCCGTACGGCCTGGCCGAGTTGCATGCCGATGTCGGCAGCGGTCATCGGGTTCAGCGCACGGTGTTCGTCGAGTGCGGGGCGGCGTACCGGGCCGACGATGCCAGCGTGTTCGCTCCAGTGGCCGAGACCGAGTTCGTCGCCGCAGCGGCCACCGGCGATCCGGCGCACTTGATCCGTGGCATCGTGGCCCACGCCGATCTGCGCAGCACCGACCTTGATGCCGTGCTCGACGCGCACCAGGCAGCAGGGCAGGGTCTGTTCCGCGGCATTCGCCATGCGCTGTCGCACGCCCGCGAACCCGACGTGCTGATGATCCCCGGTCGAGCACCCGAGCGCTTGTACGCCGACCCCGCGTTCCGTGCAGGCGTGGCCCGCTTGGGCCAGCGAGGGCTGACGTACGACACCTGGCACTACCACTACCAGAACGCCGAATTGCTGGAGCTGGCTCGGGCCGTGCCGGGTACCACGATCGTGCTCGACCACTTCGGCACGCCGCTGGGCGTCGGGCCGTACGCCGCGAAGCGCGACGAGATCTTCGAGCAGTGGCAGATCGACATCCAGGCGATCTCGCAGTGCGACAACGTGATGGCCAAGTTGGGTGGCCTGGCCATGCCCGACAACGGGTTCGGGTGGCACACCGACGATCGTCCGCCGACCTCCGACGAGTTCGTCGCCGCGCAGCGCCGCTACTACCTGCACGCGATCGAGTGCTTCGGCCCGCGTCGGTGCATGTTCGAGTCGAACTTCCCCGTCGACCGCTTCTCGTTGTCGTACCGGACGCTGTGGAACGCCTTCAAGAAGATGACCGATGGGTTCACCGCCGATGAACGCACTTCGATGTTCTCGGCCACCGCTGCTCGCGTCTATTCGCTCGACTGCTAGCTTCATTCATGCAGCTGCCGTCGGCAGCAGCACTGACGCCCCGTCCAGACCCTGCGGTTCGCTCTGAAGCGAAAGACGGGTGAGACGATATGCCACGTCCCGGCATCCAGCAGTCGTGCGCCGCTGCGGTCGGCGACGACCGCGAACGCATCGCCCTCAGGATCAATGACGAGGTCATTCGACGCTTGTTCGGGCTGGGCTTGCACCTGCAAGCGACAGCCGAGATGGTGGACAGCCCGGCTCGTGCCCGCGTCAACCTAGCGATCGACGTGCTCGACACGACGATCGTCGAGCTTCGCAAGGCGATCTTTGCAGTGGTCATCGGAGCGACGGCTGATCACGATGCGCGGCTGAGCACCACCTTCAGTGCTCCCGTGTCGGCGGCGCGGCCGAAGACGTCATAGGCCTCGATGAAGTCGTCGAGGGCAAAGTGGTGGGTCACGAATCGACCAGCGGCCACCTGGCCACCGGTGATCAGCTTCAAGAGCGTCGGCGTCGAGTAGGTGTCGACGAGGCCGGTGGTGATCGTGACATCTTTGATCCACAACGTTTCCAGATGGAGCGTGGCGGGTCCGCCGTGTACGCCGATGTTGGCGACGTGCCCGCCAGGTCGGATCAGTTCGGTGGCCAGTTCGAACGTCGCCGGTATGCCGACGGCCTCGATCGCGACGTCTGCGCCCAAGCCCTCGGTCAGGCCTTGGACGATCGCAAGCGCGTCTTCTCGGCCGTTGTTCACGACCACGTCAGCGCCGAACTGCTTGGCGGCTTCGAGGCGCGAGTCGGCCTTGTCGATGGCGATGATGTGACTGGGGCTGAACAGGCGCGCCCCCATGATGGCCGACAGGCCGATCGGGCCTGCGCCGACGACTGCGACCACATCACCAGGGCGGATCCTGCCGTTCAGCACGCCCACCTCGTAGCCGGTGGGCAGGATGTCGGCCAGCATCAACAGGTCTTCGTCGGGCACGCCGGCCGGAGCCGGATAGGTCGACGTGTCGGCGAACGGCACCCGCACGAATTCGGCCTGGGTTCCGTCGATCTTGTGTCCGAGAATCCACCCTCCGCCGCCGAGGCATTGGCCGTAGCGACTTTCGCGACAGAAGCGGCAAGACCCGCATGCGGTGATGCATGACACCAAGACCTTGTCGCCGACCTTCACGTGCTTGACGCCGGTGCCAACCGCGTCGACGGTTCCCACGGCCTCGTGACCCAGGATGCGACCGTCGGTCACGGCGGGCACATCGCCCTTCAGGATGTGCAGGTCGGTCCCGCAAATTGTGACAGCGTCGACCCGCACGATGGCATCGGTATCGGCCTGCAGCGTCGGATTCGGAACTTCTTCCCAGGCCTTCTTGCCGGGACCGTGGTAGACGAGTGCCTTCATGACAGTGACCTCCTGTTGGGTGCCAGTTGTTGGTCCATCTAACGTCCTCGCTACGAGGTGCCACCAGGGTCGAACGACCCGAACTCGGCCGTGCCCGTACTCATGTGGCGGGCACTTCAGTCGCGGGTCGCTGCGCGTCTTGTCAGCTGTCGAGCCAGGTGTGTGCGGTCCACAGGAGCGGCGAGACTCACGTCGAGTCGCGTCGTCAGCCTGGCTCACTAGCTGAGCACCGCACCCGTGGCAACGAAACCGGCAACCAGCACCAGCAGGATGCCCAGGAGGGGAGCGATGAACTTGACGTACTTGCTGTAGTCCACCTTGGCGACCGCAAGGCCGCCCATCACCACGGCCGAGGTGGGCGTGAACAGGTTCATCCAACCCGACGCCGATTGGTAGGCAGTCACCACCACACCGCGACCCACCCCGGCGAAGTCTGCGAGTGGCGCCAGGATGGGTATGGCAAGCGCTGCGTGGCCCGAGCTGGACGGCACCAGGAACGCCAGCGGGATGTTCAGCAGGAACAGCAGCGGTCCGAAGATTGCTGCAGACGTTCCGCTGACCGTGCCCTCCAACGAGTGCAGCACGGTGTCGGTGATCATCGAGTTGTTCATGATGACGGTGACCCCTCGTGCCAGCACGATGATCAGCCCGACCGACACGAAGTCGCCGGCGCCGCGAACGATGGTGTCGGTCAGGCCCTTCTCGCCGAAACCGGCGACCAAGCCGACCACGATGGCCATCACGATGAACAGCGCGGCCAGCTCGGGGAAGTACCAGTCGAGTTGCCAGCCGTACGAATCGGAGTCGGGTCCGCTGATGACCTGTGCCCAGGGCACGATCGCGAAGATCATGAACGCAAAGGTCGATCCCATCAGCCAGATCACGGCGCGCTGCCGAGCGGTGATGATCGGAGTCTCCTCCACGGCGTCGAGTTCGGTGGTGTCACCTTCACGGAACCCGACGATCGAGTTCTCGGGGTGCGCCTTGATCTTGTTGGCATACCGCACGACATAGGCGATGGTGATCGAGGTGAGGACCACGTACATGATCAATCGCAGGCCGATGCCATCGCCGATCGAGATGTCGGCAGCGCCCGACGCCACACCGGTCGCGAAGGGGTTGATCGTGGAAGTCAACGTGCCGATGCCGGCACCCAGCAGAATCACACTGGCCGCGACCATCCGGTCGTAGCCGAGTTTGAGCATCAACGGCACGACGAGCGCGTAGAAGCCCAGCGTCTCTTCGGCCATGCCCTCGGTCGTTCCGCCGATGGAGAACAGGATCATCAAGATGATGATCAGGGCGACGCCCTGACCCCCGAATCGCGCGTTGATCCGCCCGATCCCGGCATCGATCGCTCCTGACTTCATCGTCATCGTGATGAAGATGCCGATGGCCAGAACGAACAGGAAGACACCTGCGGCTCCGAACAGGTCACCCGTCTCGTAGGGCCCGATGTGACCGGTCTCGGATGACTGGACGCCGTAGAGCCCGTTCACCGGAGCCATGTACAGGTCGTAGGCGCGATCGGTCGGAGACAGATCGGCGTCGACCCGGGCGTAGCTGCCCGGAATGGGACGTCCAGTGTCGGCGTCGCTCTGGTACTGCCCTGTCGGGATCACGAACGCCAGCAGCCACACCGCCACAGTGACGATGAACAGCACGGTGAAGGCACTGGGGAATCGCCAGCGTTGCGTGTGCGCCTGCTCGTCGCCCTGGGTCAGTTCGGCATCTGCTCGGACGGTGGTCATTTGCCGGCTCCCTCGCGTGAGGCTGATTTGCTGCACTCAGCCTCGACAAAGGAATCGTGCCGGCCTAGGGCCGTTGGTCCCAAGACAAAGAGCACTTCGGCGGTGGCACGGTCGATGTCGCGACGCAACGCTGGGCCTCTGGAAGGCGGGCAGACGTGAAACGAGAGGGACTGCGATGAGCTTCCACGTTGATTCTGAGGTCGGCCAGCTCCGACAGGTGATCGTGCATCGACCCGACCTGGAGTTGAAGCGGCTGACGCCCAGCAATCGTGCGGAGCTGCTGTTCGACGACATCCTGTGGGTCAAGAAGGCGCGCCAAGAGCACGATGCATTCGCCGATGCGTTGCGTGACGCCGATGTCGTCGTGCACGTGTTCGACGAGCTGCTGCGCCAGACCGTGGCGCTGCCGGACGCGAAGAAGCACATTCTGGACAGTGTGTTCGACGAGCGCGTGTTCGGCCCGATGGCCGTCGATGCACTGCGCGAGATGTTCGATGCGATGAACGACGACGACCTGACGACGTACTTGGTCGGCGGGATCTCGAAGCGCGAGGTGCTGGATCACATCGACCCGCCGCCTTCGATTCCTTTCGCGGCGATGGACATCGACGCATTGCTCTTGCCGCCGCTGCCGAACACGATGTTCACACGCGACACCTCGGCGTGGATCTATGGCGGCGTTGCAATCAATTCGATGCGCAAGAAGGCACGGATGCGCGAGACCGTGCACTACGAGGCGATCTACCGCTACCACCCGCTGTTCGACGGGGCCGACTTCGAGGTGTGGTCGCCTGGCACCGCCAACGGCGTTGCGACCACCGAAGGAGGCGACATCCATGTGATCGGCCGCGGCGCGGTCTTGATCGGGATGAGCGAGCGCACCCGTCCACAGGGCGTCGAGCGTCTGGCTCGGCGACTGTTCGCCGGCGCCGCTGCCACCAAGATCGTTGCTGTGCAGATGCCCGAGGCACGCAGCGTCATGCACCTGGACACAGTGATGTCGATGGTCAGCCCCGACACGTTCACCAAGTACGCGGGCCTGGGCATGTTGCCCTCGTACACCATCGAACCTGGCGACAACGACAAGGAACTGAAGATCACCGAGCATGGTGCCGACGAGATGCATCAGGTCATTGCCGCCGCACTCGGCCTTGACAAGATCAATGTGCTGACAGCCAAACAAGACGTTCGCGCGGCCGAGCGCGAGCAGTGGGACGACGGCTGCAACGTGCTGGCCGTTCGACCCGGCGTGGTGATCGCATACGAACGCAACGTCACCACGAACACCTACCTTCGCAAGAACGGCATCGAGGTCATCACGATCGCCGGCAACGAACTGGGACGCGGTCGCGGCGGACCCCGTTGCATGACCTGCCCCATCGAACGAGAAGGAATCTGATCGATGTCGTTCAACCTGCGCAACCGAAACTTCCTGAAGGAACTGGACTTCACCACGCAGGAGTGGTGGCATCTGCTGCGGCTGTCCGCCGACCTGAAGGCCGCCAAGTACGCCGGCACAGAGGTGCAGTTGCTGCGCGGCAAAGAGATTGCGTTGATCTTCGAGAAGGCGTCGACCCGTACGCGTTGTGCGTTCGAGGTCGCAGCATTCGATCAGGGTGCCTCGGTCACGTACCTCGATCCGGGTGGCTCGCACATCGGCACGAAAGAGACCATGAAGGACACGGCGCGTGTACTGGGACGAATGTACGACGGGATCGAGTATCGCGGTTCGGCGCAACACTTGGTCGAGACGCTCGGACAGTTCGCCGGCGTTCCAGTGTGGAACGGTCTGACGGACGACTGGCATCCCACGCAGAGCCTGTGCGACATGATGACGATGATCGAGCACTGCTCGAAGCCGGCAAGCGAGATCGTGTTCGCCTATTGCGGCGACGCCCGCAACAACGTGGGCAACTCGTTGCTCATCGCCGGGGCAATGACCGGAATGGAGGTGCGCATCGTCGCTCCGAATGTCCTGTGGAACAGCGCCGAGAACATCGCCGCTGCGCAGCGGATCGCGACGGCCACCGGTGCCCGCATCACCCACACCGTTTCGCCGACCGACGGTGTCGCCGGGGCTGACTTCGTCTACACCGATGTGTGGGTCTCGATGGGCGAGCCGAAAGAGATCTGGGATCAGCGCGTCGCCTTGTTGCGCGACTATCAGGTCAACGCCACGCTGATGGCTGCGACCGGCAACCCCAACGCGAAGTTCATGCATTGCCTGCCAGCGTTCCACGACCGCAACACCACCGTCGGCGAGCAGATCTTCCAGCAGACCGGCATGGATGGGCTGGAGGTCACCGACGATGTGTTCGAATCGCCTCACTCGATCGTGTTCGACCAAGCCGAGAACCGGCTCCATTCGATCAAGGCGATCATGGTCGCCACCCTGGGGGCGTGATGCGCCTGGTCGTTGCGCTCGGTGGCAATGCTCTGTTGAAGCGCGGACAGACGCCTGACAACGATGTGCAAGAGGCGAACGTGCGGATTGCCGTCGAGGCGCTTGCCCCGCTCGCGCACGAGCACGAGCTCGTCGTCACTCACGGCAACGGTCCGCAGGTCGGCGTGCTGGCATTGGAGAGCGCAGCCGATCCGAACCTGACGGTCCCATACCCGTTCGATGTGTTGGGCGCACAGACACAGGGAATGATCGGCTACTGGCTGCTGCAGGCATTGCAGAACGAGCTGCCCGGTCGCCAGATCGCCGCGATCATCAACCAGACGCTGGTGTCCGCTGCCGACCCCGCGTTCTCGAATCCGACGAAGTTCATCGGCGAGGTCTACGACGAAGCTCGCGCCCATCTGCTTGCAGCCGAGCGCGGCTGGACCGTCAAGCCCGACGGTCCACACTGGCGACGAGTGGTTGCCTCACCGGCACCGCAACGGGTCGTCGAGACCCGGTTGATCCGGCTGCTGCTGAGCAATGGGGCGGTGGTGGTGTGTGCCGGGGGCGGCGGGGTGCCGGTGGTTCGCAACGACCTGGGCCGCCTGGACGGCGTCGAAGCCGTTGTCGACAAGGACTCGACCGCTTCGATCCTGGCCCAAGCGCTGGACGCCGACGCGTTGCTGATCCTGACCGATGTCGCCAACGTCTTTCGCGACTTCGGAACTCCGACGCAAACTGCCATCACGAGTTCGACGCCCGCAGCAATGCGCGATCACGACTTTCCCGCCGGCTCGATGGGACCCAAGGTCGAGGCCGCCTGCCGCTTCGTCGAGATCACGGGTGGCATCGCAGGAATCGGTCGGCTCGAGGATGCCGCAGCCATCCTGGCGGGTACCGCTGGAACGGTGCTGACCCCGACCGGGTTGTTGTGAATGGCGTCTGCGGGCGGGCCGCAGCGTCGGTCGGTCCGCCCAGAACTCCGACAGCCACCGTTCCTTGCCGGTGTTGATCGAGACGCCGATGATCCGCGGCGGATCACTCGTGGATCATCTGGTCGATCGACGCCCGATCGAGCACGCGGATCGCGCATCGGTCGACGGTCAAGATGCCGCGCCGAACCCCCTCGGCCAGCACACGGTTTGCTGTCTGTCGGGCCGTTCCGGCTGTGTGCGCCAGCTCGTCCTGTGACATGCGGATCGGCTCGCCGCCATACGCATCGGCGAGCATCGCCAGCTGTCGCCACAACCGCGACTCTGGCGGCCGGATGAGCTCGACGACCAATCGGCTGGTGCTCGTGACGCGCTCGGCGAGCGCGGTCACGAGGAAACGGTCGACACTTGGCGAGTGCAACCGAAGCTCATCGAAGTCGCGGCGATACAGCACGAGCGTCTCGGTCGGTTCCAGCGCGCGTGCCCGCCCGAGACGTCTGCTGTTCGGGTGGACCAGGGCGAGCTCGCCGAAGAACTGGCCCGGTTGCACCACGCGCAGGCTGACCACGTGGCCGTCCAAGGTCATCATCTCTTCATCGACGCGTCCGCGCTGCAGCAGGTGCATGTAGTCGCCGATGTCACCGTCGTTGAACACGACCTGCCCACGCTTGTACTCGCGACGGTGCAGCCGGCTGACGAGCGTCTTTCGCGCCGCAGCGTCCAGGACGTCCAGCAGCCGCGAGCGGACCTCGGAATGTCCTGCGGCCGCGATCACGGCCGACCGTTCCCCGCGACGGTTGGGTACACGGCGCGCGAGCGTAGCCCCGCGCGCCCCCCGGTGTTTTCTCTGTCAGCTCAGCGACGTAGCGAACAGGTCAGGCGACGCGCACGGCTTGGCTGACATGTCCCGACCCGGGGATGAAGAGACCCTTCGTCTTGGCGACGCGGTCGAGGTACGACGAGTCGGTCTGCATCTTGGCGCGGGCCATGTCGACGGCCTCCATGTCCGGCTGGACGCTGATCCACGACACTCCGCCCATGCCGCCGAACAGATTTGTGAGAACGAAGATCGGAGTGCCGGTCACACCTTCGATGTGCTGGGCGATGTCGACGGCGAACCCGATTGCCGACGCCATCTGGTCGACGATCGCCGCTGCGGTCGTGACTTGCGCAATCGATCCGATCCCCCCCGGCTCGCCGGGGGTGCCATGGATCAGCTCGGCGAGCTGGTCCTCGCCCGGGGTGGTGACCAGATCAGCCGCTCCGTCGATGAGGTCCAGATATCCCGGGTCGGCCAACAGCGAGGCCGTGCCGGCTGCCAGTTGCGACTGCGATTCGACCATGGCGGTCCAGGCCATCGTGCCGAGCGGATATCCGAAGTTCGAGGCCCACAGGCTGACGTCCAACGACGAGTGTGAGTTCACATACGCCGTGATCTCGGTGGCCCAGGGCAGGGTTCGCTTCGGGCTCCCCGTCAGGGTGACTTGACGTGAAAACAACAGCATGGAGTTCTCCTTGTTCGATGTTGCGAGCACAGTGCGCCGCCCGCCCACGCCGAACTGTCATGGGTGCGTCACTCCGGGCAT
Source organism: Acidimicrobiaceae bacterium (assembly GCA_031380045.1). Lineage (GTDB taxonomy): Bacteria > Actinomycetota > Acidimicrobiia > Acidimicrobiales > Ilumatobacteraceae > VFMC01. The sequence continues at coordinate 8,266 of JANNFQ010000100.1, read as the reverse complement.
GAACAGCGTCACAGTCCCCGAGCGCGGGGTGTGGTGTCGATGAACGAGCACACCACATCGACGAAGTGATCGGGGTGGCTGACGTGCGGGAAGTGACCGGCGCCCTCGAAGAGTTCGAGTTGGCTGCTCGGCATGGCCTGGTGTGCAGCGTGAGCGTGTTCGACGGGGATGACTCGGTCGTCGGTACCCCACACGATCAGGCTGGGCATGTTGTCGGCCAAGTGCAGGTGGTCACTCGCACTCACTCGCTGTCCTCGATGATCGATCACGGCTCGTACCGTCTGAATGAAGGTTGTGCGTTGCCCTGGCTCTGAGATGGCCGCGAACGCGCGACAGGTCTGCGCCAGCGTCGTGCTCGGCCGGACGCCAATGGCACGTGCCCAAGCCCCTACGGCGCTTCCGGCCGCGATCACGCGGCCGTGCGCGATCAGCGGAATGACGAACTCAGATCCCGGGAGAGCTGCGGCGCGGAGTGTCATGCTGACCTCGGTTCCCAAACCGCCGCTGGAGACCAGGACGAGTCGATCGCATCGCTCTGGGAACTGGTACGCGAACTGCAGGGCGACACCTCCGCCGAACGAATGTCCGATGATCGTCGCTGATGCGTGTCCCAGAGCGTCCATCAGGTCTCGAAGGCCACTGGCATATGCGCCGAGCGAGTAGTCACCAGACGGGCTGGCCGAGCGTCCGTGCCCGGGCAGATCCGGGGTCACGACGGCGCATCTCTCGGCAAGTCCGCTGACGATGGCGTCCCACGAGTGCATCGAGCCGGCCAGGCCGTGCACCAACACGACCACCGGGCCAGAGCCGATCTGGCGGTAGGCAATCCGGCGACCGTGCACCTCGACCTCGTGAGCGACGATCGGTTGCTCGGAGTGTGGCGCGACCTTGGGGGTGGTGGACAGTTGGTTGCTCATGCACACCCAGCATGACGTTGACAGTGTGCACTGTCAACGTCATGTGACAGTGTTTGCTGTCACGATTGATCGGAGGGTGCTTGAATGAAGGTGTGACTGACCAGCAGCTCGGCCCGACGGTCGCGTACTCGTTGTCGGAACTGGCCGGGGCCAGTGGCGTCAGCGAACGCACTATTCGGTACTACCAAGCCGAACACTTGTTGCCACAGCCGCGGAAGAAGGGCCGGGAGGCGGAGTACGACGAAGCGCATCGCGATCGCCTCGCACTGATCGCAGAGTTGCGTGACCGCGGTCTGACGCTGCAGACCATTCGAGAGCTCGTAGCGACCAGGCATCCCGCGCGCACGGTGTCGGAGTGGCTCGGTGTCGACGCCACGTTGAGAGCGCCCTGGTCCGATGATCGACCCGCAACGACCACTCACGACGAACTGGTGGCGTCGTTGGCCGATCACGGCGAGGTTCGCCCGGGACTGATCGCAGAGCTCCTCGAAGCTGGCTACGTCGAGTCTCAGCGTGACGGCACATGGCTGGTCCCCAGCCCGACGTTGTTGGATCACGCCATGCGCTTACGCCGCGCTGGTATCGACGTCGAAGTGTCGGCGATGATGCGTGACCTGCTCCGTCGACGGCTGTCGAGGGCCGTCGACGACACGGTCAAGTTGATGATCGAACGCGCTGGAGCTGGGTTCGCCGGCGGAGCGACGCCGCAGGAGCTGGCAATCGCCGTCGGCGCGCTGCGCCCGATCGCCCGCGAGACATCGAATGTGATCCTTGCTCAGGAAGTTGAGCGAGCCCTCGCCGATCTCGTGCAGTCGGGTCCTCGATCGTTGCGTCGTTCGCGCCGACACTGAACGATCTCGGATGTCGTCGCGCTGTTTTGGAGCACTTGTTCCCTATCTGTCGACCAAGAGTCGGGGCATTCTTGATGCATGGATCGACCGCAGATCGCACGGCTCGATTCCGACCTGAAGGAGACCTGAATGTCCCAAGTGCACGCCATTGTCTGGCTCGACCATCGGGAAGCCCGAATCGCGAGCTTCTCGATCGGTCGCAGCGAGACGTTCGAGGTTCACAGCCTCAGTCCACACCGTCAGATCCATCGCAAGGCCGGATCGACCGGCGCGGCTCACGCAGCCGATGACCATCGGTTCTTCGATGAGATCGCCGACTTGCTCGTCGGGGTGCATGAGGTGTTGATCGCTGGTCCAGGTAATGCTAAGACGGCGTTCGAGACGTACATCAACGACAGGCACGTCGACGTGGCCCATCGCGTGGTCGGTGTCGAGACGCTCGACCATCCGACCGATGGAGAGCTCCTGGCACACGCGAGGAAGGCGTTCACCGCCATCGATCAACTGGGCAGTGTCGAGAAGTGATCGAAGTGCAGGAAGTCCTCATGACCCGGGCCGACGTCATCATCGATGGTGCCGCTGCAGCGCTGCAGCGCTCGAACGAGCCGCACTACGCCCAGGACGGCACGGCAATCTCCAGAGCGCGTCTCGCCGAGATGCTGACGCTCGTCACGTCCAGCATCGCCCACCGCGATCTGGTTCCGATGATCGAGCGCGCCACGCAGCTTGCCAACGAGCGGTTCGACGCAGGATTCGACATCCGCGAAGTGCAGCGGGCGTTCCATGTGCTGGAGGAAGCCATCTGGGAACAGGTCGTCGAGGCAACACCGCCGAACGAACTGGCCCACGCCATTGGCATGGTGGGCACGGTGCTCGGAGCAGGCCGCGACGCATTGGCGCGTGCCTACGTGTCGCGTGCCTCGCAACAGCACGTGACGTCGCTGGATCTCGGCGCCCTGTTTCGTGGTGGCACCTGAAACGACCCCGTCACGATCCACCGACGATCTCTGTCCGGGCGTGTGGGCCCGCCACTGACTGACTGACTGTCACCTGGGTTCAGCTGGTGGTGTTTGCAATCAGCACGTCGCATGGGGCGTGCTTCAGGACGTCGCTGGCGATGGACCCGAGGACTCGTGAGATTCCCTGCACGCGACGGTTGCCCACGACGATCATTTGTGCGGACAGCTTTTCGGCTTCTTCGCACATGGCCGTTGCCGGATCTTTCACACTGATTGCGCGGGTGACAGGAGTCGTGCGCAGTTCGCCGACGAACCCGTCGAGGAACTGTTCAGCGGTGGACAGCCAGTCGACGTGAAACTGATCGCCACCACCAGCGACACCGCCGGACCGCGTTCGACTGACCGCCATCACCAAGTGCAACGGTGCTCCGAGCGCAGAGGCCAGGTTTGCGGCAGTCAACGCTGCGCGCCGTGCCGTGTCGCTTTGGTCGACGCCGACGACGATGGGTGCAGTCATGGTTGTTCTCCTTCGGTCGGCTGTGGGCCGGACGTTCGATGCCTGCACCGTCGGCGGGCATCGTCCCGACAGTGTGGCATTGTCCGAAGGCGCGCCGTGACGTCGGTGGTCGTCAAGGGTTCCCGGTCACGGTCGTCGTTGGATTGCCTGCAGTGCGGCGATGGCAGCGCCGCGGGCACCGGCCATGTCGAGGTCGGGCACCAACGCCATGGTGGCCGATCGCTGTTCCACCCGCAGCGAGGTGGACGAGTGCACAACATCGAGGAACCAGTCGCGAAAGTGCGGCGCCGCCTCGGTCACCCCTCCGCCCACGAAGTACGCGTCGGGGTCGGTGAAGTTGGCGGCGATCGTGAACATTCGCCCGATGGCCACGGCCTGTTGCCGAAAGATGGCCAGCGCCATCTCGTCGCCGCGTTCGCCATAGCCACGCACCTCTTTGGCTGCGGTCGTGATCGGCAGCACTGCGGCCAGGGGGTGCTCGGGGTACTTGCTCAGCCAGTACGGCAGCAGGTTGTTCGTGATGCCGCTCAGCGATGCGACGCTTTCCAGATCTCCGACGAACCCACAGTTGCATGTGGGCACGGGCTGATCCTGCGCCAACAGGCCAGCCATTGGGATGTGCACATGACCCAGTTCGCCGGCCATGCCGGCCGCGCCACGTATCACCGCACCGGCCTCGATGACACCGCCACCCAGACCCGTACCGACGATCGCCGAGATCGACGAACGGTTGTCGGCGTCGGCCCCGAAGTGCTGACCGTGGGCGTACAGCGCAGCCGCGTTGCCATCGTTGCTGTAGATCACCGGCAGCCCGAGGTGCTGCTCGACAGCCAGGCGCACGTCGAAGTTCCACCACTCGCGGGCCGAGAAGTTGGTCGAGCCGCGTGACGAGATGACGCCTGTGGCACTGGCCGGGCCAGGCGTGTCCAGCCCGACTGCCTGGACCCCGCCGCGCCCGATTCCGGCCACCTCCAGCACGCGCTGCACGGCCAATGTGATGGCCGCAAGGGCCGGTGTGGGGCCCTGGTCGACGTGACTCGGTACCTCCACCATGCGATCGATGAGGAACGTTCCGGCGTCGTCCAGGATGGTGGCATTCGTCTTGGTGCCACCCACGTCGAGACCGATGACCACCTTCACTGCACACATCTCAGCACACCCTCGTGACCATCGGGTGATCATCAGGGCTGCGGTGCATTGGTCGTTGTCTCGCGGTCAATCTCGTCGACACAGTTCGGGTTGACATGACTCAAACCACTGCTATGGTTCTTGTCATGACGACAGAAACCGGGTCGATCGCCTCGCCCGACGGCTACGACGCATCGCAGTTTCCCGCGTTCGCGGTCACGGTCGACGTAGTGATCTTGACCATGGTCCACGGTCAACTGAACGTGTTGCTGGTGCAACGGGGGCAGGCGCCGTTCGAAGGGACGTGGGCGATACCGGGCGGGTTCAAGCTGCCCACCGAGACGCTGGACCAGGCCGCGAAGCGCGAGCTGGTCGAAGAAACGGGTGTCGACGCGAACAGCTTGCTGACTCAATTCGGCGCCTACGGCGACCCGCAGCGCGACCCACGGATGAACGTGGTCACGGTCGGGTACCTGGCTGTACTTCGCGACGTCGGCAGCATCGTCGCGGGCACCGACGCCGCAGATGCACAGCTCGTCGCTGTGGCCGATGTGCTGGGAGGAAGGCGTCAGCTGGCCTTCGACCATCTCCGCATCGTGCGCGACGCGATCGCTCGGGTGCGCACCGACCTCGAGGTCACAGGTCTGGCCACGGCGTTCGTCGGCACGACGTTCACGCTGGCCGAGCTGCGCGCCGTGTACGAGGCGGTCTGGGGTGTGCATCTGGACAGCGCCAACTTTCGACGCAGTGTGGCCACCGACAACGGGTGGGTCATCCCGACCGGTCGCCGCGCACCGTCAGGTGCGGGCGGTGGCAAGCCCGCCGAGCTGTTCAAGGCCGGTCGGGCGTGGAAGCAGGGTGGGCCCATCAGGCGCCCGCGACGAACTCAGAAAGGCACATGATCATGCAAGCAGTCGTTCACCGCGAGTACGGCGCTCCCGAGGTGCTGTCTCTCGCTGATGTGCCTCAACCCACTCCTCAGTCAGACGAGGTGCTCGTTCGGGTTCACGCCGCCGGCCTGAACCGCACCGACACGGGCTTTCGCATTGGCACCCCCATCATCGTTCGGTACTTCAGCGGGCTGCGCCGCCCGAAGCTTCCGATCTTGGGTACCGAGTTGGCAGGTGTGGTCGTGGCCGTGGGCAGTGAGGTCACCAAGTTCGCGGTGGGCGACCGCGTGTTCGGCGTGCACGCCAACAAGTTCGGCACTCATGCCGAGTACGTGTGCATCAAGCAGTCGGCGCCCCTGGCCACGATGCCCCAGAACATGTCGTTCGTGGAAGGTGCCGGCGTGTGTGACGGCATGATCCTGGCCCTCAACTACATCCGCAAGGTCGACCTCGGCCCGACCCACCGAATTCTCATCTATGGGTCATCGGGCGCCATCGGCACGGCTGCAGTGCAATTGGCCAGGCATGCGGGCGCCCATGTGACGGCCGTGTGCGCCACCCAGAACCTGGAGCTGATGAAGGTCCTCGGCGCCGACGAGGTCATCGACTACACGATCACCGACTTCACGTCGACCGGTCAGACGTACGACTTCGTGCTCGACGCGGTCGGCAAGCACTCGTACCGCCGTTGCCGTCGCGCACTGGTGAAGCGCGGGGCGTACATGTCCACCGATCTGGGCTTCATGTCGCAGAACCCGTTCTTGGTGCTGGCCACGCGCTGGCTGCCCGTGAAGAAGGTGCTCTTCCCGATCCCGCCGTATCGCCAGGCCGACGTCGAGTTGTTGAAGCAGATGTACGAAGCCGGTCAGTATCGAGCCGTGATCGATCGCACGTATCCGCTCGGCGATGTGGTGGAGGCGACGAAGTACGTCGAGAGCGAGCAGAAGACAGGCAACGTGGTCCTCATCGTCCATCCTGACTGAGCCGGCGCCCCGGCAGCCGCGTCGCCGTGCTGGCTCCTTCTCGGACGGCCCAGGCGGCAGTCAGATGGGCCCGACCCGAGTGAGCGGGAAGTCGTAGGCGCCCTCGCCCTTCGAGCTGGTGATGTGCACGTTGAACGTCACACTCAGTGGAGCGTCGGGGAACTCCAGCCGGGCCGACCACTTGCCCTCGGCATTCGACTCGACCTGCTTGCTTCCGTAGTCGGAGGTGATCGAGATCACTGCGCCAGCGGTCGACGTGCCCCAGTACTCGTTGATCGGTGGGGTGTGGTCGGTGGTCGTCTGTGCCGCGTTGGCCGTGAAGGCGACGACCGGTGGCGTGGCCTCGCCGGGGCGGAACAGGGTGAACTCTCGAACCCTGTCGCTGGTGCTGGATGTGATCCGCACGTTCACCTGTGTTCCGGGTGGCACCTCCGGCATGACCAGCGTCGTGGCCCAGTTGCCGTTGGGGTCGGCGACGGTCTCGGCGACGCCCCAGTCCGAGCCGACGCGAATTGCCGAGCCGGGCTGTGCCCTTCCGGAGAAGCCCTGTGTCATCGGCGTGTTGGCCTGGCCGTCGGCACCCAGTTTGGCGGTGAACTCGATCACGGCTGGCGGAACGGTGGGTTGCGTCGGTGGAATGGTCGGCTCGGTTGGCTGCGTGGGCGGAACGGTCAGCACGGTCGGTGTCACGGTGGGTTCGGGAACAGCGGCGACGGTGGTCACCGGTACTCGTGCCGGCGTCGTGACGACCTCGACCTCTCGTTCGACCTGGCGCATCGTGGTTGGGGGCAACGGTCGGGCTGTCGTGGTGGGCTGATCCGTGGCCTCGGTCACCGGTACCGCGGCAGGGGTCACCTTCGAGGGGGGATCACTGGCCAGTTGCTCCATCGCGAACGCCGAGCCGCCCAGCAACAGGATGCCTGCGGCCGCGACTGCGGCCAGGCTGGGCCGAAACCGATGCACCCCCTCGGTCGCATGCGTGAGCGCAGGCAGGAACACGGGGTCGGGATCGGGACGGACGCGCACCGACTCGGCGATGTCGTCCAGAACGGCGGTCAGGCGTGAGTCGAAGTCGATCATCGCAGGTCTCCCAGTGTGCGTTGCAGGGCTTCCATGCCCCGTCGGTTGTGTGTTCGGACCGACCCGATCGACAGGTCCAACGTGGTGGCGATCTCGCCTTCGGTCATTCGTAGCCAGTGGCGCATGACGACGCATGCCCGTTGCCGGCTGGGCAATGCCGAGACGGCGGCCAGCACAGCGGTGCGGTTGACCCGACACATCGCGCCGTCCTCGGCAGATGGCATCGGCACCAGCCGAGGTGGTTGCTTGCGCTCGGCCACCAGACGCCGGCGATGTCCGCCGCGGCTCAGGTTGACGATCGTTGCACGTAGGTAGGCAACGGCCTGGTCCGGGTCGAGCAAGCGATCCCAGGCGTCGTACACGCGGACGAACGCCTCTTGACTCGCGTCCTCGGCAGCGTGGACGTTGCCGAAGATGAAGGTGGCAAAGCGCACCACCTCGGCGTATCGCTGTTCGTACAGCGATCGCACCGCTGCATCGCGATCGGTCCCGCCGGGGGGCAGCACGCTCGGTGGCTCGCTCAGGGCTCGCATCGTGGTCACGCTCCTCTTCACGCGCAGCTCGGCCATTCCTATGACAGCAATCGGTACTTTCTGCGCGGACTTGACCACACAAGGTGGATACTTCAGCCCATCGAGCCGTCAAGCCCACGTGAACTCGGGTCCTCAGCGATCAGGCGCATCCACACCCGGGCGACGGATCCGAGTGCGAATCCGCCCAGTGCCCCGAAGGTCCAGACCTACAGACGCCGACCGGACGCCGATCGGGTGACACCTGAGCGGCGGTGCCGACCAGGGGCCGAGACGATTCAGTCGCGGCCCTGCCATGTGCAGATGCATGCCTCGTTGCCCTCGGGGTCGGCCAGGATCCAGAACGCCGGGGCAGCCGTATCCGAGACCAGCGCGCCTCCCGCGGCCAGAGCGGCAGCGATGCGTTGCTGG
>JANNFQ010000067.1:0-6522 GCA_031380045.1 Acidimicrobiaceae bacterium | reverse complement strand
GATCGATGTGCCACGCGCCGCGATGTTGTTGGCCCAGGCCACCGGTCGGCTGATTCGCAATGCCACCGATCGCGGTGTCGTGGCGGTGCTGGACCCGCGCCTGGGAACGGCCAACTATCGATGGGACATCGTGAAGGCGCTGCCGCCCATGAAGCGCACCCGCCATCGCGTCGAGGCCCACGCGTTCCTGCACGAGATCACCGCCTCGTAGCGCCCGCTTCAGCGTGGCCGGCAGTTGCCGTCGGCGCAGCGGAGGCCGCTCCGGTAGGGTCGCCGACATGGGGGATTCACCGGTCAGGTTTGAGGTCGAACGCGGCGTGGCCACCATCACCCTCGATTCGCCGGGCAACCGCAACGCACTGTCCGGCGCGCTCATCGCCGGTCTGCACGAGGCGCTGGACCGGGTCGAGCAGGCGGACGTTCGAGTCATCGTGCTGGGACACACCCAGCCGGCCTTCTGCGCCGGAGCCGACCTGAAAGAGCGCAGTGCAGGTCCCACCGACTCCAGCCACATGGCCCACGTGATGGAGCGTCTGATCACGGCGCGCCAACCCACCATCGCCGCCGTCGAGGGTCCGGTGCGCGCGGGTGGCATCGGATTGATGGCATCGTGCGATCTGATCGTCGTTCGGCCCGACGTGACCTTTGCGTTCACCGAAGTGCGCATCGGTGTTGCTCCCGCCATCATCTCGGTACCCATCCTGCGCCGCTGCCCGTGGTCGAAAGTGGCCGCCCCGTTCCTGACCGGCGAGTCGTTCGACGCGGTCGCCGCTCGCGACATGGGTCTGGTCACCCATGTTGCCGACGACGTGCCCGTAGCCGTGGCCCAGCTGATCGCCGGCATCAGGGCCGGGTCGCCATCTGCGGTGGCCGCCACGAAGCTGTTGCTGCATCACGCGGGCGACGGCACGCTGGTGTCAGAACTGACCGAGATGCGCGCGCTCAGCGACCGGCTGTTCTCGGGCGCGGACGCAGCCGAAGGCATGCGTGCGTTCGCCGAGCGGCGCACACCCAGCTGGGCACTCGAGCCCTGACCAATGCCCGCCCTCGCCGACACGCTGGACACTGCGGCCGAAACGTACGCCCGAAATCGCCAGGCGATGCTGGCGCAATTGGCCCAGCATGACCAACAGTTGGCGGTCGCCACCGCTGGTGGTGGGCCCAACTACGTCCAGCGCCATCGCCAGCGCGGCAAGCTGTTGGCGCGCGAGCGCATCGAGACCATGCTCGATGCCGGCAGCCCGTTCCTTGAGCTCTCTCCGCTCGCAGCATGGGGCTCCAGCTTTCCCGTGGGTGCCGGCATCGTCACCGGGATCGGCGTGGTCCAGGGCATCGAGTGCATGTTCATCGCCAACGACCCCACGATGCGCGGCGGGGCCAGCAACCCGTTCACCATGCGCAAGAACCTGCGCGCCATGGAGATCGCCCGCCAGAACCGGTTGCCGCTGATCAACCTGGTCGAGTCTGGCGGCGCCGATCTGCCGACGCAGAGCGAGATCTTCATCCCTGGCGGGCAGACGTTTCGCGACATCACCCAGATGTCGGCGATGGGTATTCCGACGATCGCCGTGGTGTTCGGAAACTCCACTGCCGGCGGCGCCTACACCCCCGGCATGAGCGACTACATCGTGATGATCAAAGAACGGTCGAAGGTCTTCCTGGGCGGCCCTCCACTGGTCAAGATGGCCACCGGTGAAGAGAGTGACGACGAGAGCTTGGGCGGTGCCGACATGCATGCGCGGGTCAGCGGTCTGGCCGACTACTTCGCGGTCGACGAACTCGATGGCATCCGCCTCGGCCGCCAGGTGGTGCGCCGACTGAACCATCGCAAGTTCGGCCCCGGACCACGCGGCGGGGCACGACCGCCACGCCTCGATCCCGAGCAACTGCTGGGCATTGCATCGGCCGATCCAAAGGTTCCATTCGATCCGCGCGGTGTCATCGGACGTGTGGTCGACGACAGCGACTTCGACGAGTTCAAGCCGCTGTACGGCGCATCGCTGGTCACCGGGTTCGCCGAGATCCATGGCTTCCCCGTTGGCATCTTGGCCAACCACCAGGGCGTGCTGTTCAGCGAAGAGGCCGAGAAGGCAACACAGTTCATCCAGTTGGCCAACCAGATCGACACGCCGTTGGTGTTCCTGCAAAACACCACCGGCTACATGGTGGGTCGCGAGTTCGAGCGCCGCGGCATCATCAAGGACGGCGCCAAGATGATCAACGCCGTCAGCAACAGCAAGGTGCCGCACCTCACCATTCACCTGGCTGCGTCGTACGGCGCCGGCAACTACGGCATGTGCGGGCGTGCCTTCGGACCCCGGTTCCTGTTCGCGTGGCCGAACGCCAAGACGGCCGTCATGGGCCCACAACAGTTGGCGGGCGTGCTCAGCATCGTGGCGCGTCAATCGGCCGCCAGCATGGGCAAGCCGTTCGACGAAGACGCCGACGCAACGCTGCGTCAACAGGTGGAAGAACAGATCGAACGCGAGTCGTTGCCGTTGTTCATGACCGGCAAGCTGTACGACGACGGCATCATCGATCCACGCGACACCCGCACGGTGCTGGGCCTGTGCCTCAGCCTGATCGACAACGATCCCGTCCACGGCACGCGTGGCTACGGCGTGTACCGGATGTGAACGCCGTGCCCGTTGCCATCGATCGTGTGCTCATCGCCAATCGCAGCGAGATCGCGCGGCGGATCATTCGCACGTGCCGGCGGCTCGGCGTATCGACAGTTGCGGTGTACAGCGACGCCGATGCCGATGCCCCGTACGTCGGCGAGGCCGACATCGCGGTGCGACTGCCCGGCACATCGGCCGCCGACACCTACCTGCGCGCCGATCTGTTGCTGGGCGCTGCGCATCGCTCCGGAGCACAGGCGGTGCACCCGGGCTACGGCTTCCTGTCAGAGAACCCAGCGTTCGCCCAAGCCGTGGTCGATGCCGGTTTGATCTTCATCGGCCCTCCCCCCTCGGCCATTGCTGCCATGGGTTCGAAGATCGACGCGAAGCGCATGATGCGCGCGGCGGGCGTGCCGGTGCTGCCTGACAACACGGTGGAATCGCTGGACCAGGTCGGGCTGCCGGCCTTGGTGAAGGCATCTGCCGGGGGCGGCGGGCGCGGCATGCGCGTGGTGCACGACAGCGCCGATCTGGCCGACGCCGTCGCCAGTGCTCAGCGCGAGGCCGCCGCCGCGTTCGGCGACGGCACCGTGTTCGTCGAGCGCTACGTACAGGGTGGCCGCCACGTGGAGATCCAGGTGATCGCCGACATGCATGGCAACACGGTGTCGCTGTTCGAACGTGATTGCACGTTGCAGCGGCGCCACCAGAAGATCGTCGAAGAAAGCCCCTCCCCCGCCGTCGACCCCGACGTGCGCCAGCGGATGGGCGACGCTGCAGTGGCGGCCGCGGCCGCCGTTGGGTACGTGGGTGCCGGCACCGTCGAATTCCTGCTGGATCGCCGCGGCCAGTTCTTCTTCCTCGAGATGAACACGCGCCTGCAGGTCGAGCATCCCGTGACCGAGATGATCACCGGCCTCGACCTGGTCCAATTGCAACTGTCCGTCGCTGCCGGCGAACCATTGCCTGCCGACGCGTTACAACCCACACGCACCGGTCACGCGATCGAAGTACGACTGTGCGCCGAAGATCCGTTCCGCGGCTATCGACCCAGCTCTGGCACGTTCCACGAGTTTCACTTCACGACCATCGAAGGTGTGCGCGTCGACACCGGTGTCGAGAGTGGGTCGATGGTCAGCCCCCACTACGACTCGATGATCGCCAAGGTCATCGCCCATGGTCCCACCCGCACCATTGCCGCCCGGCGAGTCATCGCGGCATTGTCACAGGCGACCATCGTCGGCCCGACGACGAACCGCGAACAACTGATCCGCTTGGTCGGCCAACTCGAGTCGATCGACGATGTCGTCGACACAGGTTGGCTCGATCGGACTCCGATGGGCGACCCACCAGCTGCTACCGACACCGATGTTGCCGCCGCAGCCGTGGCCGTTCACCAACAACGTGCCGCAGATCGCACTGCCCTGGCCGGTCTGCCCGCCGGTTGGCGCAACAACGCTTCGCAACCGTTCGAGGTGCGGCTGCTCGACGGCGATGCCCAACGGGTGGTGCAGTACCGACTGGACCGCGCAGGCACGATCGTGAACATGAGCATCGACGGCGAACCCGTGGACGCGCATGCCGCTGCAGACCTGGCCCGTGTGCGACCGCCGCTGATGCACGGCGATCGTGTGTTCCTCGCCGGCGGCCGCGTGGCGCTGACCGTTGCACCCAGGTTCAATCTGCCCGACGAAGCGGGCCGTGCCGGCTCGTTGGTGGCGCCCATGCCCGGCAACGTGCTGCGAGTCTTGGTCAGCGTGGGCGACACCGTGCAGCCCGGTCAGGGCATGGTGATCATCGAGGCGATGAAGATGGAGCATCAGATCGTGGCGCCCACAGCCGGCACTGTCGCCGAGGTGTTCGTGCAACCGGGGCAGCAGCTCGACACCGGCCAGGTGCTGGTTCGCGTCCAGGCGGGCGACTGATGGCGACCACGGCGACCACGGCCGTGGCGACCTCCAGCGCTCGCGGCACCCGACCGGTGCGCATCGCCAACTGTTCGGGGTTCTTCGGCGATCGATTGTCGGCAGCCAAGGAGATGGTCGACCCTGCGGTCACACGCGACAGCCCGATCGATGTGTTGACGGGCGACTGGCTGGCCGAGCTGACCATGCTGATCCTGCACAAGCAGCGCGCCCGCAACGCCGATCTCGGGTTCGCCAGCACGTTCCTGACCCAGATGGAACAGGTGCTGGGGACGTGCATCGATCAGGGCATCAAGGTGGTCACCAATGCCGGCGGCCTGAACCCAGCGGGCTGTGCCGAACGGGTTCGACAGCTTGCCGAGCGGTTGGGCCTCGGCGTGAACGTGGCCCACATCGAGGGCGACGATCTGATGGACCGCATCGACGGCCTGCGGCCACAACTGACCAACCTGGACACCCGAGCCGCCTTCACCGCAGCGCCCGTGTCGGCCAACGCGTATCTGGGCGGTTGGGGCATCGCCGCCGCGCTGCATGCCGGCGCCGACGTGGTCGTGTGTCCGCGCGTGACCGACGCCGCTGTGGTCGCCGGGCCGGCCGCGTGGTGGTGGGATTGGGCCGTGGACGAGTGGGATGCACTGGCGGGCGGCGTCGTCGCCGGGCACGTGATCGAATGCGGTGCGCAGGCGACCGGCGGCAACTACTCGTGGTTCCCGACCATCCCCGATCTGTCGCGCCCACCTGGCTTTCCGATCGCCGAGATCGACGCCGACGGATCGATGGTCATCACCAAGCATCCGGGCAGCGGTGGCCTGGTCGATGTCGGCACGGTCACCGCACAACTGCTGTACGAGATCGGCGCGCCCCAGTACCTGAACCCCGACGTGGTCAGTCACTTCGACACCATCCAGTTGGAACAGCTCGCCACCGATCGCGTGCGGGTCAGCGGCACCCGCGGCACGCCCGGACCGCCCACCACGAAGGTGTGCATCAACAGCGACGGTGGGTTCCGCAACCGAGTGACCTTCGTGCTGACCGGTCTGGATCAGGCTGCGAAGGCCGAGTGGACCACGACTGCGCTCTTCGATCGATTGGGCGGGCGCCAGCAGTTCGACGAAGTCGACGTCCGCCTGGTGCAGGCGCCCAGCGACGCCGTCGGGCAAGAGGCATGCTCTGGCAAGTTGCACATCCATGTGAAGAGCGGCAACGAGCGTCTGGTGGGCCGGGCGTTCTCGTCGGCCGCAGTCGAGCTGGCGCTGGCCGGCTACCCCGGCTTCTTCGTGTCGTCACCACCCACCGAGGCACAGCCGTACGGTGTCTACTGGCCGGCACTGGTGTCGAACGACGAGGTGCGACAGATCGTCGTGCTCGACGACGGCAGCCGAACGATCATTCCGACGCCCGTCGTCACCGGCGGGCCCGAGCCGCTCGATGTGGATGCGACGCCGAGCGCTGCGCCGGTGGGTCCCGTCGCCGGTGAGCCACTGGGCCGTCACTTCGCAACCCGGTCGGGCGACAAAGGCGGCAATGCCAACGTGGGCATCTACGCGCGCGACGCAGCCGGCTACGCATGGCTCTACGAGCACCTCACCGTCGAGGCGTTGGCCGACCTGCTACCAGAAGCACGCGGTCTGCCCATCCGCCGGTACGAACTGCCCAACCTGCACGCTCTCAACTTCGTGATCGTCGGCTACCTGGGCGAGGGCGTCGCGTCCAGCACGGCGTTCGACGCCCAAGCCAAGGGCTTGGGCGAGTACCTGCGCAGCCGCCCCTGGCCCACCACATGACCCCAACGACACAACGGGCACCACACGCCCACCGTGGCCGCCACGCGCCCACACGCCCGCACGCCCGCTCCTCGACCCGGCTCCTCGGCCGGCCCACCACGGCGGGTGCCGCAGGCCCACCTCGGGCGCTACTCGCCCGACGGGGCGCGGCGACCTGCCCGGCCGGGACGGGGTCAGGTGATGAGGCGGTAG
>JANNFQ010000064.1:0-8356 GCA_031380045.1 Acidimicrobiaceae bacterium | reverse complement strand
CCAGCAACGTTTCGCGGGTCGTGGTGACGTGCGCATCGACATGCTGGTCGGTCGACGTATCCCGGCGGGCTTCCGTGTAGCGGATGGCCCGGTTGCTCAGGCCCAGCAGCCATCGCTCGCCGATGTCGGTGAACGTGAAGTCGATGCACACGTTCACGCCGGCGACATCGTCGGCCAGCAGCCGCACTCCCAGGGTGTCGAACAGTTGGTCGATGGGCAGCGCATGCACCAGGCCGCGCCGACCGGCGGGTCGCTGAACGGGTGAACCGTTCCGCAGTTCCTGTGCACCGGTCAAGTACGCGTTGCGGAACGTGGCCGACTCGCTCTGGTACCCCAGCTGCTCCAGTGCGTCGGCCTGCAGCGACCGTGCATCCTGATTCGAGGGATCGGCAAAAACCAAGTGGTTGACCACCTCGACCACCCAGCGATAGTCGCCTTCGTCGAACGATCGTCGTGCCGATGCCAGCAACGCGTCTGCGCCGCCGGCCAGCTGCACGTACCGGCGACCGGCCTCGACCGGTGGATGCTGATGCAGCCGTGCTGGGTTGCCGTCGTACCAGCTGAGGTAGCGCTGGTGGATGGCCTTCACGTTGTGCACCAAATGGCCGTAGTAGCCCGTCGTGTGGCTCTCGGTGACGAACTCGGGTGGCAGGGTCAGAGCCTCGGCGATCTCTGCCGCCACCAGTCCGTGGTTGGCCAGACGCATGGTCTGGTCGTGCATCCATCGATACAGATCTCGTTGCAAACCCAGGAAGTGGTGCACGTCGTCACGACCCCAGCGCGGCCAGTGATGCGACGCGAACATCAATTCGGTGCGCGCACCGAACAGTTCCATCGCCTCGCCGATGTACTTCGACCAGGCCAGTGAGTCGCGAGCCTGAGCACCGCGGATCGGCACCAGGTTGTGCATCGTGTGCGTGCAGTTCTCGGCCATGCACAGCCAGCCGTGATCCGGGAAGAAGAAATTCATCTCGGCCGGCGCCTCGGTCTCGGGGGTCAACTGGAACTCGATGCGAACTCCATCGACGATCAGCTGCTGACCGGTCGAGGTGATGTCCTCGGTCGGTGCGATCAAGCCGGGCATCGCGAATGGGATCGCCTTGCCCAGCCCCGAGTCGACGTGCCCGCGCGGACCGGGCGGCAGCAGCGGACCGAACTGATATGCCGAGCGTCGACCCATCGCATTGCCGGCCAACAGGTTCTCGGCGACGGTCTCGCGCATGAAGTGCTGTGGGGCGATCACGCGGCACCGTCCAGCATCGACATCGTCCTGCGTCGTGACGCCGTGCACGCCGCCGAAGTGATCGACGTGTGAATGTGTGTAGATGACGGCCGTCACCGGTCGTGTGCCCAACGTGCGGTTCGCCAGCTCCAGGCATGCGGCCGCAGTGGGCGCAACGGTCAATGGGTCGATGACGACCCAACCGGTGGCGCCTTCGATGAAGGTGATGTTGGACAGGTCGTAGCCCCGCGCCTGCCACACGCCGGGAGCCACCTCGAACAAGCCATGGAAGGCGTTCAGCTGCGCTTGCCGCCACAGGCTGGGGTGCACGGTGTCGGGGCACGACGCGTCGGGCGTGAGGAACGCATGCCGAGACGTGTCCCAGGCCGGCCCGAACGGACCGTCGATCACGCCGGTCGGATGTGTCGCGATCAGACCGCGACCCGCTCGCTCGAAGTCGGCGGTATCGAAGCCGGGCAGCGGCCCCGCGTTGCGAACACGCGTGTAGTCGGTTGCGTCCTTGGGTGTGGGCGGCGGTGAAACCCCGTGCGATGTATCGGTCACCGCGTCAGTGTGTCAGTCGGCCAGGCCGGGCACGCCGATCGGATCGGGTGCCGTTTGGCCGCGCAGATCCTCGATCAGATCTACCAGTTGGCGCATGACCAGATCGGCGGCGTGGCGCACCTCGTCGTTGGTGGGCTCGGTGGCGGGTCCGATGTTCATCAGTGCCCGGACGTCGATGGCGCGGCCGACCTTGGTCGACACCTTCGGACGGCGCACGACGTTGGCGATGAGTGTGAAAGCCACGCGACGGCGGCCGACCACGTGATGAGCCCCCACCATGGCCACCGGCACGATGGGCGCACCGGTCCGCAACGCCAACCGGACAGCGCCCGTCTTGGCGCGCTCGGGCCACATCATCGGGTCGCGGGTCAGCCGACCCTCGGGGTACAGGCCGATTGCCTGCCCGTTGGCCAACGCCACGGCGGCATCGTCCAACGACGCCGATGCGTCGGCGGCACCGCGCTTGACCGCGATGAAGCCCAGCTTGCGCGCCAGCCCTCCGATGATCGGCGCGCGGAACAAGCCCGATGTGGCCAACATGCGCAGCGATCGACCCATGCGTCGGCACGCCAGGGCCAGCAGCACGCCGTCGGCGTAGCTGGTGTGATTCGAGATGACGATGATCGGCCCGTCGGGCAACCGGCGAGCGGCCTCGCGACGACCGCGTTGCCGTTCGACCTGCAACCGGCTGAACAGCGCTGTCAGCGTGCCAACCACCGCAGCCAGCACGGCATACAGCACCGCGCCCGAACGTCCGGGGTGACGCCATCCAGAGCTCATGGGTGGGGCAGTTCAGCCGGTGACGAATGAGTCGGCGACTGCCAGTGCCTCATCGATGATGGCCAGTCCCTGACGCACCTCGTGCACCGGGGTGTTGCACGGCGGCACCACGTGCAGCCGGTTGAAGTGCGTGAACGGCCACAGCCCCTTTGCCTTGCACGCCGCAGCCAGGTCGGCCATCGGCTTGGCGTCGGCTCCTGCCGCGTTGTACGGCACCAGCGGCTCGCGTGTCTGGCGATCCTTGACCAGCTCGATGGCCCAGAACACACCCAAGCCACGAACGTCGCCGACGCTGGGATGCTTGGCCTTGATGGCGTGCAATTCAGGCCCGATGACATCGGTGCCCAACATGCGCGCATGCTCGATGATGCCTTCCTCACGGAAGATGTTGATGCTGGCCACCGCCGACGCGCACGCCAACGGATGCCCCGAGTACGTCAGGCCACCGGGGAAAGCGCGGTCGCGGAACGTGTCGGCCACGTGTCGGGCGATGACCACACCGCCAAGCGGTAGGTAGCCGCTGTTGACACCCTTGGCGAAGCACGCCAGATCGGGACGCACGTTCCACTCGTGGAACGCGAACCATTGGCCGCAGCGGCCGAAGCCAGCCATGACCTCGTCGCAGATCAGCAGGATGCCGTGACGGTCGCACAGCTCGCGAACCCCTGCCAAGTACCCCGGCGGCGGCACCAGGATGCCGTTGGTACCGACGACGGTCTCGAGCATGATCGCGGCGATGGTCTGTGCCCCTTCGACCATGATGACATCGGCCAGATGGGCCAGCGCGCGCTGCGATTCCTCAGCATCGTCGGCGGCGTGGAAGGCGCTGCGGTACGTGTAGGGGCCCCAGAACTTCACGGTGCCGGCCATGCCGGGTTCGCTGGGCCACCGTCGCGGGTCACCTGTCATGGTGATCGCGCCGGCCGTGCCGCCGTGGTAGCTGCGATACGTGGTCAGCACCTTGTGCCGGCCGGTGTGCAGGCGAGCCAGGCGCACTGCGTTCTCGGTGGCTTCGGCGCCACCGTTGGTGAAGAACACCATGGCCAGTGCCTTGGCATCGTCGGCGTCGGCACCGGTGTTGGCGGCCTGCACGATGAGACGCGCCGCTTCGCTGCGCGCATCGTTGGCATGGAACGGCGCCACGGTGCACAGCCGGCCGGCCTGCTCTTGGATGGCCGCGACCAGCTTGGGGTGTTGGTGGCCGATGTTGAGGTTGACCAACTGGCTGGAGAAATCGAGGAAGCGAGTGCCGTGCTCGTCCCAGAACCAGCTGCCCTCGCCACCGGCGACAACCATCGGGTTCAGCGCGCCCTGTGCGCTCCACGAGTGAAAGACGTGGGCGCGATCGTTGGTGAACGCGTCTGACGAGCGGGTCTCGAGGGCAGTCATGCAGCCATCGTATTCGATACATCGAAGTGCGTACAGACTGCGCTTTGTGTCCGAACAATGGCACCCACGTTCGGCCTGGGCTAGCTTCCGGCCATGGGTGAGATGCTGACGTTTCCTTCCAATGGGCACACGTGCGACGGCTACCTGGCGGGCGATGGAACCGGCCCAGGGGTCATCGTGATCCAAGAGTGGTGGGGGCTGGTGCCGCACATCAAAGATGTCGCCGATCGCTTTGCTGCGGCGGGCTTCACTGCGTTGGCGCCCGATCTGTACCACGGCCAGAGCACCACCGAACCCGACGGTGCCGGCAAGTTGATGATGGCCCTCAACATCGACCAAGCAGCCGAAGACTTGTCGGGTGCGATAGCGCTGCTGCAAGAACGCACGGGGCGCGGCCACGTGGGTGTGGTGGGCTTCTGCATGGGTGGCGGGCTGGCGCTGGTGTTGGCTTCGAAACGTCCCGACGCTGTCGCTGCAGCCGCTCCCTACTACGGCGTCATCCCCTGGAAGTCGGTGCAACCCGACTGGTCGGCCATCACGGCCACCGTCGTGGGCGAGTACGGCGAGCTCGACGACTCGGCCAATCCCGATGCTGTCCACGCGCTCGAAGCCAAGCTGCGCGAGTTGGGCAAGGACGCCACGTTGCATGTGCATCCCGGTGCACAGCACGCGTTCTTCAACGACGCGCGTCCCGAGGTCTACGACGCCGATGCATCGACCGTGGCCTTCGACCGCACCGTCGATCTGTTCCGATCGGCGCTGTGACAGAGATGTCGTGGTGGCGTGATGACCGCCGGACACGGTTGATGACTGCGGTTCAATCGACATAACCTACTTGCGATTAGCCTACTTACGAGTAGGGTGTTGGGATGGCAGTTCCCGAGTTCTCCTGGCCGCTGATCGACTCCTTCGTGAACCGCTCCGATGAACAGGCGCACCTCCAGGCGTGGTGGGATGGGCCGACCCGCGAGCCGCTCGCGCTGATCGGTCGTCGGCGCGTCGGCAAGTCGTGGCTCTTTCGCAGGTTCGCGCACGGCAAGCCTGCTGTGATCCTGGTTGCTGAACAACTGCCCGCCCGATCGCAACTCACCCGATTTGCAGACATCCTGGAGCCAATCCTCGGCCTACGGCCCGACCTCCCAGACGTGCAAGCACTACTGCGCGTGCTCTTCCGAATGGCCATCGAGCAAAAGATCCTGGCCGTCATCGACGAGTTCCCATGGATGCTCGGCTCATCGGCCGCCGAGGCGCATCAGATCTTGACGTCGATCCAGGCGGTGATGGAAGAGGAACGGGATTCCTCACAGCTGAGACTGATCCTGTGCGGCTCGCAAGTCGCCCAGATGGAGGCCCTGTTCTCCGAGAAGAATCCAATGCATGGGCGTCTCCGCCAGCTGTCGGTTCGGCCTCTCGACTTTGTCGACGCCCGGCTGTTTCTCGCGCACCTCGAGCCGATCGCAGCTTTCGAGCGCTTCGCCATCGCCGGTGGCATGCCGTTGTACTTGTCGAAGCTCGCGGCGGGCTCACTCCGCGATGCGGTCTGCGGCGTCGTTCTGAACAGAGATGCGCCCTTGTTCAACGAAGGCCGCATCATCGTCGAGCAGGAGCTCCGCGAGCCACGCGTGTACTTCGCAATCCTCGAGCAGCTGGCCGGTGGTGGCATGGCCGCTGGCGAGATCGGCGATCGCATCTCGTTGGAATCGAAGGCCGTCAACAAGTATCTGCTCAGTCTCGATTCACTGCGCCTGGTCTCCAAGCACGTTCCTTTCGGCGCCGAGCCTCATGCGCGCTCCGGCCGTTGGCGCCTCGACGACGAGTTCTTGCGGTTCTGGTTTCGCTTCGTGTTCCCGTTCCAGAGTGACCTCGAATCTGGACTTGTGCCATCCGCACTCTTCGACGCCGAGGTGGCCGAGGTCATCGCCGATCACATCTCTCCTTCGTTCGAGGCATGGTGCTTGCAGTGGCTCCGGGCGCACTCGGCCGGTGGAGCGACGAGGTTTGGGAACTGGTGGGGTAACGCCGCAAACGAGTTCCGCAGAACCAAGCAACGGTCTTCCGAAGAGATCGACGCCGTCGGGTCGCGGCGAAGCAAAGTGGTGGTCGTAGCAGAAGCGAAGTGGACATCAGCAAGGCTGGGGCCTGCAATTGTCGACGACCTCGAGAAGTACAAGATCCCGGCGCTCCGTCAAGATCACTCGGTCGTAGCGCGGCCCGAAATCGTGTTGTTCTCGAAATCCGGCTACACGCCAGCTCTGCACGCCCTCGCCGATCGCGAGGCACACATCACCCTTGTCGACGTCGCCGGGGCCCTAGAGCACGTCCGCGGTCAGCGGTGACATGGCCGGTGGACGTACGTGAAGACCCCACCCCGACCGGTCACGAATGGCCCAGCTCAGAATTCGGGGACGTGCACCGGCTCGGCGGCGTCGTGCAGCACCGTTGCGATCTGATCCACCGTCCAGGTTTGCTGCCGATGCACCTGCGTTTCGCGGGGGTGTTGCCACAGTGCCAGCTTCGAGCCGTTGAAGGTCACCAGTTGGCTGCGCAGATGCGCGGCGCGTTCGCTGCACAGGTACACGACCACCGCGGCCACCTCTGACGGTGCGCCGAAACCGATCTGCTTCGCTGTGGGGGCATCGCGGCCACTCGCCTGGGCGCGATGCCGCGCGCCGTCCATGACCACCTGGGTCATGTCGGTCTCGGCCACCGGCCACAGTGCGTTGGTGCGTATGCCGAACCGCTGCAGCTCGACATCCCAGGCATACAACATGCCCATCACGCCGGCCTTTGACGCGGCGTAGTTGGTCTGGCCCACCGAACCGACGAAGGCCGACCCCGAGATGACCTGCAGCAACAGCCCACCGGAACCCTGTTCCTTCATCGCTTTCGCGGCATGACGGCTGACCGACCACGTGCCGCGCAGGTTCACGGCGACAACATCGTCGAACTCTTGCGGGCTCATGTTCATCAGCGTGCGATCGCGCACGATGCCCGCGTTGTTGACCACCGCGTCGATGCCACCGAACTGGTCGACGCATGTTGCGATCAATTGTTCGGCGACGGCGTCGTCGGCCACCGACCCCACGCACGCCACGGCGGTGCCGCCGTTCGACGTGATGGTGTTGACGGTCGACTCGACCAGTGCGGGGTTGGTGCCGTTCACCACCACGTGCGCTCCCTCGGCGCCCAGCGCTACAGCGAACGCTCGGCCGAGCCCCCGCGACGCTCCAGTGACCACGACACGACGTCCATCGACTTCACCCATGCCCGCACCCTAGAACGGTGCTGAAGCGTCGCCCGATGTGAAGGAACAGGCGATGTGAAGGAACAGGCGATGCGAAGCGGCAGGTCTCAGCTGTCGCTCACCAGTGCGGCAATGGCATCGGCCACCGCCAGAGTGCGCTGCGCGTTGGCAACGTGGAGGTTCTCGATCATGCGCCCATCGACGGTGATGACGCCAAGACCCTGTGCCAGTCCGTCGTCGAACGCGGCGATCACCCTGCGCGCCTGCGCGACCTCGTCGTCGGTGGGCGCCCAGACGTCGTTGGCGACCGGTACTTGACCGGGATGGATCAGCGTCTTGCCGTCGAACCCCATCTCGGCACCCTGCACGCATTCGGCCCGGAATCCTTCGAGGTCCTTCACGTCGTTGTACACACCATCCAGGATGGCGATGCCTGCCTCGCGGGCGGCCGCGAGTGCCGTCGCCAGATGCGGCAGCAATGGGTGTCGGCCCGCGGCGCCCAACGCAGACCGCAGCTCGCGGGCCAGATCGTTGGTGCCCATGACCAACACCGATACCCGACGATGAGCGGCGATGGCGCGAACGTCGAAGATCGCCGTGGGCGTTTCGATCATCGCCCAGATCGTCAGCGAACTGGGGGCTCCGGCTGCATCCAGCAATGCCGACACCTGATCGAGCGCGGCGACCGAGTTGACCTTCGGGATGACCACCGCAGACGCGCCGCTGGACGCGGCCGCAGCAATGTCATCGGCGCCCCAAGGGGTATCCAACCCGTTGCAGCGAATGGTCAGCTCGCGGTTGCCGTACTCGCCCGACGATGCCGCCGCCACCGCGTTGGGACGGGCAACCTCTTTCGCGTCGGGGGCCACTGCGTCTTCCAGATCGAAGATGATCGCGTCGGCGGGCAACGTCTTGGCCTTCTCGAGTGCGCGCTCGTTGGCAGCGGGCATGTACAGCACCGACCGGCGCGGGCGGATGGTGCTGTTGTGATCGTGCGACATGTCGTGACTGTGAGGCATGGCGGGCCTCAGTATCCGTACGACGCGGCGAGCTGGGGATCGCGTGCGGCCAGCTGGCGTGCCAACGCAACCACCACGTGACACTGCTTGACCGAGGCGTCGTCCTCCATCTTCCCGTCCAACATGATCGCCCCGGTT
>JANNFQ010000053.1:0-5006 GCA_031380045.1 Acidimicrobiaceae bacterium | reverse complement strand
TTCAGGCGCAACGCACTGGCCTTCAGGCTGTCGACCAGTCGCCCGTCGTTCTCCAGCAGCAACACCTCGGCGGCACCGCCACTGTGCCGTTGCAGACGCAACCGGGCGGGGATGACCTTCGAGTCGTTGACGACCAGCAGGTCACCGTCGCCGAGCAGTTCGATCAGATCGCTGACCTGACGGTGATCAACCGGTGCGCTCCCCCGGTCGACCAGCAGACGAGCGCTGTCGCGTGGCTCGACGGGCACCTGGGCGATGCGGTTGTCGGGCAACAGGTAGTCGAAGTCGTCGAGCCACATGAGGCGTCCAGGCTACGGCCGCCGACGATGTGACGAACGGAACTGCGATCAATAGTTCGCTGCACTAACTATCTGTGTATTCTTCTGGAAGTGTCATCGTCCACCAACGCACCTCGGCCGGCAGCCACCATGCAGGCACATCCCGCCGTGCCCGAGATCGCCGAGCGGCTGCGTCATTCGGTGACGCGTCTCGCCCGCCTGCTGCGCCAGCAGGACGAGGGCGGTTTCGGGGCCACGCTGACCGCTGCCCTGGCATCGGTGAAGAACCGTGGACCGCTGACCCTTGGCGAGCTGGCCGCCTGCGAGCAGGTCGCTCCCCCCACCATGACCAAAGTCGTCGAGAAGCTCGAGGCCCAGGGTTTTGTTACCCGCCGGGTGGACCCCCTCGATCGGCGTGTCAGCCGCGTGACCGTCACTGCAGCCGGGCGCCGCCACCTAGACGCGACCCGCCAGCGCCGCACTGCATGGCTTGCCGGTCGTCTCGATCACCTGCCGGCCGACCAGCTCGAGCGGCTGATGGAGGCCCTCGACGTGCTCGAGACGCTCATCGCCGTCGACACGGCGGTCGCCGATGCGTCGGGCCGCCTTCTATGAGGCTGCGCTTCCGTCGAGGCCTCACCGAGACGCTGCGCTCACTGCAGATCAGGAACTTCCGTTTGTTCTTCGGCGGGCAGCTGATCTCGCAGATCGGCAACTGGCTGACGCTGGTCGCGCAGTCGTTGCTGGTCCTTCGTCTCACCGACAACAACGGCATCGCCGTCGGCGTGCTGACGGCGTGCCAGTTCCTACCGGTTCTGGTGTTGGGCGCATGGTCCGGCCTGGTTGCTGATCGCAGCGACAAGCGCAAGCTGCTGCTGATCGTGCAGAGCTTGGCGATGCTGCAGTCGTTCGTGTTGGCGTCACTGGCGTTCGCTGGCAGCCCCCCGCTGCTGGCGGTCTACGGCGTGGCCATGCTGGGCGGTGTTGCGACCGCCTTCGACAATCCCGCACGGCGAGCCTTTGTCGCCGAGATGGTGCCCGAATCACACGTTCAGAACGCCGTCAGCCTGAACTCTGCGCTCATGACCGGCTCCAGGATCATCGGTCCGGCACTGGCCGGTCTGCTGGTCGTCACGGTCGGGTACGGCTGGTGCTTCGCGGTCGACGGCATCAGCTACATCGCCGTGCTGTATGGCCTGTGGCGAATGAACCCATCGCAGTTGCGGGCGTCCATTCCTACGCCGCGTTCGAAGGGTCAGGTTCGCGCCGGTCTGGCCTATGCCCGGTCGGTGCCCGACCTGTGGGTGCCGTTGGTCATGATGGCCATCGTCGGCACGTTCGCGTTCAACTTCTCGGTGGTCATGCCGTTGTTCGCCAAGACCACCCTGCACGGCAGCGACACGACGTTCACCATCCTGTTCTCGGTCATCAGCATCGGGTCGTTGGCCGGCGCACTCATCACGGCCCGGCGCACGGCCATCGCGACCCGTGATGTCATCAGGGGCGCCACGCTGTTCGGCATCAGCATGTTCGCAATGGCCGCCTCGCCCACGCTGGCGACATCGTTTCCGGCGGCGATCTTCGTCGGTTTTGCCAGCATCGTGTTCATGACCGCCAGCACCGCCATCGTGCAGATGCGCTCGGCCCCCGAGATGCGCGGTCGTGTGCTGGCGCTGCAGGCCGTCGTGTTCCTGGGCAGCACCCCCATCGGCGGGCCGATCGTGGGCATCGTCTGCCAGGGGTTCGGCGCGCGCATGGGCTTCGTGGTCGGCGCAACCGCCTGCCTGGTGGCCGCCGCCTGGGGTGCGCGCGAGGTTCGCCGCGCCGCCCTGGTCGGCACCGGCCCGGCGTCCCTGACGGCCGGCACGTCGATCGATCGGGTTCCCGCCCCGATCTGAGCTGGGTTTGTGGGCCTCCCGTTGTGCGACGATACGGACCATGCGTACTGAACTGGTGCCGTGCGGAGATGCCGGCTCGATGGAGTTGTTCGTGTGGGATCCGGCCAGTCGGCCTGCCGGCTCGGTGCTGTTGCTCCAAGAGATCTTCGGCGTCGGCCCGTACATCAGGGCCGTGGCCGAGCGCCTTGCCGCAGCGGGCTACACCGTTGGTGCGCCCGACGTGTTCTGGAGGTTCGCGCCGAATTGGGAAAGCGATCACACCGAATCGGGGTTGGGCGCGTCCATCGAGAAGGTGCAGCAGCTCGACTTCCCGCAGGCCGTGACCGACTGCACCGCAGCGCTGGGCCGGTTGGACGAACTTGCCAGCGGATCGAAGGCACCCGCGGTGATGGGCTACTGCTTGGGCGGCACCCTGGCATGGGGAGTGGCCGCTGCAGGAGACCCGTCGTGTTGCGTCAGCTACTACGGCTCGGGCGTGCCCACCATGATCGGCCTGATCGAGCAGGTCAGCTGCCCCACGCTGTTCCACTTCGGCAATGCCGACGCCTACATTCCGAACGCTGGTGTCGACGAGTTGAGCGCGGCCATCGCCGGCCGCGACCACTTCATCGTGAACGTCGAAGTCGCGGGCCACGCCTTCGACAACCACGAGAGCCAGATGTTCTGGAACGAGGATGCCGCCAAGGCCGCCTGGGCCAAGACGATGAGCTTCCTCGGCGAGCATGCTCGAGGCTGACCGGATCGTGACATCGCCATGATGTGGCTGGGCCTGGTGCTGCTGGTTCTGGGATTCGTGATGGTGGCGCCGCGCGGCGCCACGCCGGGGTCGGCGTCGGCACGGGTCATCCACATGCCGGCGGGGACGTTCTTCAACACCCCGGGGTATCAGGAAGAGCCCGCGCCCAAGGCGCGTGCCATCAGGATCATCGTCGGGCTGACCATGCTGCTGGCCGGCGGCATCATCATGTGGTTCGCGGTCTGATCTCGACCCACCATCGGGCCACATCGGCCGAGGACTCAACCAAAGCCGCCGCTCAGCCGTGTACATGATGTGCACGTGACGGCACCCGCCGACTTCGAAGCCTTCTTCCGCCGCGAGCAACCCAAGCTCGTGGCGCTGGGCATGGCCATGAGCGGCGATCGCGAGACCGGTCGCCAGTTGGCGCAAGAGGCACTGATCCGGGCGTACCACCAGTGGGACAAGGTCCGCAACTACGAACGGCCCGGGGCGTGGGTGCGCCGTGTGCTGATCAACTTGTCCATCGACAACGCGCGGGCACGCTCGTCGGAACTGCGTGCACCCGAGCGTATAGATCCAAATGGGTCCGTTATGTTGCCCAATGTCGCTGCCGACGGCTGGTGGCGAGCCGTGCTGGCGCTTCCCGAACGGCAGCGCGCCGCGGTTGCCTTGCACTACCTGGACGATCTGCCAGTGAGCCACGTCGCCGAGATCCTGGGCGTCACGCCCGGCACGGTGAAGGCGTCGCTGGCACACGCTCGGGCACATCTGGCGACATCGCTGCAACTGACGATCGACGAGGACGGCGAACGATGAACGATGAACAGTTGGCGCGTCACGCCGCAGTGGCGTTGCTGGACGAGGCCGCGCGATCGGCCGATACCGACCGGGCGCTGGGTGATCTGCTGCGGGGCGTGGACCCGAGGCTGGTGCCCGCCACATCGACCGTCGTGCGCCGGTCGCGCACCTTGTGGTTCGCCATGGCCGGCGTGGTCGCAGCAGGCCTGATCTCGATCGTGCTGGTCGTCAACCACAGCGACTCACCGTCGCGGATCGTGGGCGACACCACGCCGCTGACGGCACCCGAGGCGACCCCTCAGCCGGCCACTTCTGGCGTGCCCACGCCGTCGACCACGCCGGCTTCGACGCCGCCGTCGACGGCCACCTCGACATCGGTGTCGCCGACCACACCGACACGGCAAAATTTCGAATCGATCACCAGCGGGCCGGGCGGCGTGTGGACGTACGGCGTCGGAGGTACGTCGCGATTGAGTACACAGCCGATGGCCTTCGCGATCCGGCTGCCCGACGGTCGCGTCTTGGCGCAACACCAATCGGGCTACGGCGACTGGACGCCCGTCGACACCACCCCCCTCGTGCTGTTCGACGAGTACGACGGCACGTCGGTCGGCGACCTGCTGCCTGGTCACGACTGGGGCGCCGGCTGGATTCGCCTTCACGACGTGAATGTCGTCGAAGGACGAACGCTGCTGCTCTACGAGATGCAACAGCGGCCCGATCCATTCGGGCCCGATGCCGGCAGCCTGTTCGTCCTGGACATCAAATCGGGCGAGTCGACCTTCGTCGGTGAGGTGGGTGGTTGGGAGCGATGGAACGGCCGCTTACACCTGGCCATCAACGGCTGGATCGTCGGCGAACAGAACGAGCAGAGTCTGTTGACCTTCAGCGTGGGCTCGACGCCCGCACCGACCGCACCGCAGCTCGGTCTGGAGATGTCGTACGCCGAATGCAACGAGTGCCCGCGGGCGTACACCGTGTCGCATGACGGCACGCTGATCGGCTGGCTTGATGGCAGCGACCTGATTGTCACGACGACCGCCGACCTCGGTGTGGCTGCCACCAAGGATCGGCGGCAGTCGTTCGCGCTGGGCAACAACGTGAAAGGGGCGATGGTCGAGATCGATCTCGAGGTCGATCGGGCGGTGCTGAGCCGAGTGATGTTGACCACCCAGGAACCCCTTCGCCCGCTGCTGGTCCGTCTCGACGGCGGCGACCCCGCGATCATCGAGCTCACCGAGACGCGAGCAACGTTCGCTCCGGTACCACCGGCAACACCCGTTCCGATCGAGC
>JANNFQ010000045.1:0-1560 GCA_031380045.1 Acidimicrobiaceae bacterium | reverse complement strand
TGTCCCCCGCCGACATGACCAAGCGCGAACTTGAACATCGGCAAACCCGCCATATCAACCTCGTAGCTATCTCGCCGGAACGCGATGTCGTCACCGAACCAGCCCGCGACCTCCGGGGTGTCGGCCACACAACCCACCCACGCCAGCATCGCCACGTAGTACAGCGACGCGGCTGACTCGCTCTCGATGCCCATGTGCTCGCCGATCCGAGTCGCGATCGCCCACGACCGCAACACGTGCTCCATCGACTGTCCCAACCCGAGATCAGTAGCAAGCGAGAATGCCGCAACGACCTCAGCCAAGCCCAACCCCGAGTCGCGATCGCCCGGCGACATCACTCAGATCCTTCCGATCACTTCGGTGACGCTGCACTCGGCGACATCGTCCTGCGACGCCGCGATTCGTTCGTTGCACAGTTCGCAACGCCGCACGTTCCGAAGCATCATCGAATCCGTAGTACCGACACACTCGAACCGTACCTCGGCCAACGGTGCGGGACCGTTGGGATCAACCCGAGAGGAGCAATAGTCGCCATGACCGAAGCGCTTCACACGCGAGATCCAGTCGTACCGCGGATCGTGTCGATCGCGCGACGGCCGAACGGGTCGTCGATCGCTGCGCGGAGGCGCCGGCTGTAGACCTCGATGATGTTGAGGTCGCCGTCGACGTCGGCTTCAGGTGCGGTCAGGTCGACTGTTCGTCCTGGGTTGGGCCCGATGCTTGGGCGGTGTTGCGGTCACTCGTCGCGAAGGAGCTCTGTGGGCTCGAGGCGGTTGACCAGTCGTGAGGCGGCGGTGGTCGAGGCGATGGTGGCGAGGAGCACCAGACCGACGGCGAGGGCGACACCGTTTACAGGGACGGCATAGTTGGGGGTGAGGACAAACAGGGGTCGGAGCACAGCGACGAAGTACGAGCCCATCACGACGCCGACGACGACGCCGGCGATGGCGCCGACGACTGCGACGGTGGCGGCTTCAAGGGTGATGAGTTTTCTGATGGTGGACGGCTCGAGGCCTTGCGCGCGGAGGGTGATGTATTCGCGGCGGCGCTGGAGGAGGAGGCCGAAGACGAAGATCGCGATGGTCACCACGGCCATGGCGAGCGAGAAGGTGGAGTCGAGTTGGACGAGGCCGGCGATGTTGAGCGCGGCGAGGCTCGACTGGTCGCTGGCGAGGGTGGTGGCTCGGGTGTCGATCTGGAACTCGCCGCTGGTGGTGTCGGCTTGGAGTGACGCGACTGCCGTGCGCAGTCCGGCGTTGTCGTTGCGCTCGGTCCTGGCGAGGAAGAAGTCGGGGTTCTTCGACGGTACGGCGGAGGTGTGGGCCGAGATTGCCATGACTGCGTCGGCTCCGTCGGGGAACCCGGGGAGGCGTTCGAAGAGGGCGATGATGTGGAGCGGGATCTCGACTTGGGCGTCGGTGGCGCGGGCGAGCACCACTTGCAGGGTGTCACCGACCTCGGCCTTGAGGAAGGCCGCCATGTCTTGGCTGACGAGGATGGCGGTGGGGTCGTCGCGTAGGGCCTGGAAAGCGTCCTCCCGGCTGCCGCCGGTGAAGCGGC